>DAOTYR010000395.1:0-4807 GCA_034434655.1 Chloroflexaceae bacterium | reverse complement strand
GGCGTCAACTACTAACTAAGCATTACTCACACGCGCGCTACGGACGGTTGGAGGGGGTGCGGGGAGGCAGAGCCTCCCCGCATCGCCTTCTGTTCCGACTGCGGTGGGCTACGCCTGCCGCGCCTCATCGGAACGGTTATGTGTTCGAGCGCGTAGGGAAACCTGAGGTGAACATACGCCCTCGGCGAGGGGCATGGGGAAACCCGGTTTCCCCATGCCCCCGCCCGCGGGAGGGTTTGGGAGGGCGCAGCCCCCAGGGACAACGTGTTCATCGCGGCGTCGTGCGCCATGCGCACGAGCGTCTCACGTGTAAACAGGTTGCACCCATGACTATGAAGCGAATGAAGCGATACTGGTTCCTGAGCACGCTCCTGGCGCTCCTGGTAGCGCTGGCGGGGTGCGGCGACCCACCGGCGCCGCAGCCGACCGCCACGCCTATGCCTGCAGCAGACGCCTCTCCAGCCGGGGAAGGAACCCCCGGAACGGCCGGCACGACCGGCCCCCAGGAAGCCTACCCGTACCCACGGCCCGAGTACATACCCTATCCCGAACCGGCAGGAAGCCCGGTCCCGACGACCGCTTCCGCCCCGCCGCCACCCACGCCGGCCCCGATCCCAACCCCGTCGAGCAGCACCGGGGTGGTGCATGGAAAGTTGTACAACATTCAGACTGACGAACCACTGACCGAGGGCGTGCTCATCTATCTATCACCGGTGCAAGGCACCGACAATCCCGAGATGAGCGCGGTGGCGCTCGATCCCTTGCGGGATCGCAGCACCACCCCGGACGCCGAAGGGGGCTTCTTCTTCGCCGATGTCCCCCCCGGCCGGTACGGGATCGTGGTGCAGGCGCCCACAAGCCAGTACCTGACCCGTTTTAGGAACAACCCGGAGAAGGACGTGGTCATCACGGTCGAGGCCGGGCAAACCGTGAACGTGGAGAAGATTGTGTCGGGGTATCCCTAGCAGGGGCGTGGGGAAACCTGGTCTCCCCAGCCCCCTGCTCCAAGAAAAGTTCTTCGTGGGAGGGCCAGGGTCCTCCCAAACCCTCCCGCGGGCGGGGGCGTGGGGAAACCCGCCTTCCCCACGCCCCTTGGAGGGCTGCACCCTCTTATACCCTCCCGCGGGCAGGGGTATGGGGGAACCTGGTTCCCCCATGTTCACCTCAGCCGTCCATGCGGCTCCGCCGCACACCGACGGGATGAACATCCTTCCTGGGAGGGCGTAGCCCTCCCAAACCCTCCCACCGGGTGGGGGAATGGGGAAACCCGGTTTCCCCACACCCCTCGCCGAGGGCTTATGTTCACGGGAGCCGTCCATGCCGCCGGGCGGCACCACGCCCGATGCAAACGGCCCGGGAGCGCGGGCGGCCCGCCCGCGTCGCGTCTCCGCGGGCAAGCTGCCCGCGCTCCCAGGTTCGAGGATCAAAGCGGACGGGTCGCCGTCGCCCACATGTTGAGCCCCAGTTCAAAGTAACCGAAACGCATCAGCGTGCGCGGAAAGCCTGCGCGACCAAAGTACCAGCCCAGGATCGGCAGCGTATAGGCGTAGGCGTGTTCCTCGATCTCCTCGCGACTCACCAGGTTGACCCGGGCCATCGCGCGTAGCAGACCATCGGACCAGGCCGCCGGCGTGGTGATGATCAGCGTGCCGCCGGGGGCCAGAATGCGATAGACTTCGCAGAGCAGGCTCTCAAGCTTCTCCGGGTCCAGATGCTCAACTACCGCAAGCATGGTCACGATGCTAAAGAACCGATCTGGAAACGGCAACTGTGTATCCCGGTTCAGATCGCTATTGTGCCAGTGAATATCGCCGGCGATGTCACTCTGTGGATGAACCCGGTCGAGGGCAAACTTTTCGCGAAAGAAGGTATGTGAGAGGAAATAGGGAAACGAGCCGCAGCCAATATCAAGGATGCGCCCGTCGCGCAACTGCGGCGGGATCAACCGGTTGGCTTTGCGGGCGCGCATCCGGGCAAGCAGCGGCTCCAGGAGACCGCCGCCCCGGGTTGGCCGGATCTTCCTCCTCGATACGTTCATAGGCTGCGGTTGTCCTTTCTGCTGGTTGGAGGGCAAAGATCCACACCTGATCCTCGTGGTACACCAGGCGAAACGCGGGGTTGCCCAACAACGATTCGGGCGCGATGATCTGCTCGCCGCCGCCATAGCCCACGCTGCCGCCGCGCTGCCCCAGGTAGACGTGGGTCACCTCGCGCTCGCGCAACCTGGCGATCGTCTGTGGATGCGTGACGCCCAGGTGGTGAATGGTGGCATAGAGGTCGTTGATCCACAGGCGATAATCAGGGCGGGGGCCTTGTTCGGCAATGTAGAGGATCGGCGGCAGGGTCGCCTGGCGCCGGGCCAGCAGGGGGAGCCACCATCCGCCATCGGAACCCACCACCACACCCGGGTTAGGAAAGAAGCCGTTGACGAGAAACCGCGCATTGGCGGGGGTTGAATGGCGAATCCAGTCAAAGGCCCGCAGGTCCGCCGGTTCAACCATGGCGGTCGTGGCGAGGTCGATCTGCTGGAGGCGCTGTTCGCCTCCCCACCAGGCCAGGCCGGCAATGCCCAGGGTAAGCGCCGCCAGAAGCGCGGGGTGGCTGATGCGTCGCAGCAACGCTCCTGCCAGCGCCCCGATGATCAGGCCGGCGGGAATATACGCGGCGATCAGCCAGGCAAAGTTGGTCAATACCCCGGCGCCGGGCAGGCCGAGGGCCTGGGGATTGACCAGCAGGAGCGCCAGCAACCACCACAGCGCGACCGTGATCACCCCCCGGTTGCGGCGCCACAGCGCCCAGAGCAGCGCCACGGGCAGGGCATACCACACCGGCGCGGGCAGAAAAAACAGCGGCCCGCCCATCACGTTCAGCGAGTCGGCCCCCGGCGCGGCGCCGCCACGGGTGGCCGAGGCCGCCACAATCGATCCCAGCACGACCAGGAGCTGGCCCCCCAGGACCCGCAGCAACCACGGCGCGGCCAGCGCTCCGCTCAAGAGGGCCAGCAGGCCGAGGCGCATCGCCCATTCACGCCATGAGCCCCGCGCGCAAACTAGCATAAGCGCCGGAAAGAAACACAGGGCAAAGATCGCGATCCGGTAGTGGGTGAGGAGCATACCGGCAAAGGTGATGGAAGTTATGAGGAGCAAGATCCACTGGCGCCGCGACGCTTCCAGGAAGCGCCAGGCCAGATACACCGCCACGGGGAGCATCACCTGCCCGGCAAGCTGCGTGTAGCGTCCCCAATGGACGTAGAGCATAGGCATCGGCGCGAGCAGACCGGCCAGCAGCAGCGCGGCGACACCGGCCCAGCGGCTCCGCCCCAGGCGCGCGGCCAGGGGATAGAGGGCCAGCACGGCGGCGATGTTGGCAATCTGCCCGGTGAGCACGACCGCCCGCGGGGTCGCGATGCCGGTCATCCAGGTGATCGCGGCCACGTGGGCATGAAAACCGAAATGATAGGTGAAGGTCTGGAGCGCGGCATAGGGTTCCCAGGAACGAAACAGCCCCCGGTGTTCCACCATCAGTTGCGCGATCATGGCATGGTGAACGGAGTCGCCCCACAGTGGCACGGCTAGCCCGTGAACCGCCAGGCAGCGGGCGCCGACGAGGGCGCCCGTGGTGATGAGCAGAGCCGTTCCGGGCCAGAAGGCGCCCCCTGATTCATGCACGCGCCAATCCCCGGGCCGCGCCGCCGGATGCCGGCAGTTCCACATGAGGAGGGGCAGGGCCAGCAGCGGCAGGGCCCATCCCAGGGCAGGCCCCACCCGCAGGCCCAGAAGGTCCAGCGCCAGGAGCAAACAGGGGTAGAGGGCCATCCCCACAACCAGCCCGAGGATCAGTTGCTCGGCGAGGGTAAGACGGGCCACGCCAGCCCAGCGCCGGAGCAGCGCCCACCCCGGCAATACGAACAGCAGCATCGTCGCGGCCAGGGCCTGGAACCACTCCCGGGTCTCGATGATGGTCTCAGACATGGTTCACACCAACGTTACCGGTGGAGGAGCCGGGGGAGCGTAGCCTCCCCGAACCCCTCCACTACGTACAAGGCCGCGCAGCGAAACCATGCCTCAGAGGTTCTTCTCGTTCCGGAACAACGCCGGATTATACCACCGCTCATCAGCCATAGCGCAGAATGGCTTCCAGTTCGCGCAGGCGCTTGATCTGGGAGGGGTTGAGTCCGATGATCGGACGGGCGGCACGGATGCGGGCAAGGGCGGTCCGGTGGTCCAGGTCCTGGCAGTACATCAGGTACGCTGCGGCCATCAGCGGGGCGCGCCCGACCCCGGCGTGGCAGTGCACAAAGACGGTCAATCCGGCCTGATGCGCGGCGCTGATGAAAGCGATGCCATCGGCGAGTTGTTCAATGGTAGGCGGAGTGAAATCCTGCACCGCCAGTCGCAGCAGCCGATCAGGCGCGCCGCCGGCGAAGCGATCCTCGCGTTCGGCCTGCATACTCAGCACCGCGCGCACCCCCATGGCGCGCAACGCTGGCCACTGGTCAGGGCGAAACTGGCCACCTACCAGCAGATTCGGTTCGATGATCGAGGCGTTGAGTCCAAACAAGCGCCGTAACTGGGTTGAGAGGTAAACGCGCATGTGTTAATCCTAACGTAAAAATAGCCTGTTGGATAGGGGTATGGGGAAACCTGGTTTCCCCATACCCCCACCCCGTCGGAGGGTTTGGGAGGGCGCAGCCCTCCCAAGAAGAACCTTTCTTCATCCCGTCGGTGTGCGGCGCAGCCGCATGGACGGCTGATATGAACATGGGGCGACCAGCTTTCTCCAGGCCCCGGCCCACGGCAAGGCGCCA
>DAOTYR010000394.1:0-3669 GCA_034434655.1 Chloroflexaceae bacterium | reverse complement strand
GGTTTCCCCATTCCCCTCGCCGAGGGCTTATGTTCACGTTAGATCGGCGCCTCTCAGGCGCGACGGCGCATCATCATTCCAACCACCACCGCCACCAGAGCCACCAGGATGATCAGCGGCAACAGCCCGGTGAGAATGCTGATCGCCACCCCGAGCGCGATCTGCGCCACAATCGTGCCGAGCACCGATAGGACGAGCACCAGCAGCGCCTTCCCGCTATCCCTGATGTTCATGCTCGACTGGACGGCCAGGAAGCCGAAGTATGCCTGCGCCACCAGTACGATGATCGCCCCGACGACGCCCGCCAGTCCGATCAGCCAGCCGAGCACGGGCAGGCCGCCGAGCAGGGCCATGATGAACGTCAGCGCCCCCGAAATTACCGCCAGCGGCGCCACGAACAGGGCAAAACTGTAGGCTACCTCGTCCCACGTTCCGGTCCCATTCGCCAGACCCTTGCCCAGGTAGTAGACCATGGCGGTAAAAATGACGAAGTTAACCAGGGCGGCCACCACCGTGCCAACAAAGACGCTGAGCGGATTGCCCTGCACACCCGGCAGCAGCACCGTCAGAAAGCCCAGCAGGCCGGCGATGAGCGCTGCCGCCAGGACGTACACGCCCGCCGTCCCCAGGCTGCCCCGCTTCTCGTAGCGCTCAAAGGTTTCGACGCCGGGGTGGGTCATCACATCGCGGCTCTGGGCCACCATCTCCGCCAATGTGGTTTGATGAGCCATTGCCATCGGAAGCCTCCTTCCACCATTGAACGAACCGCGCCACCTACCAGTATTGACGCACCGGTCGCCGCCGATGTTGCAGATCGGCGACCGGTCGTCTGCAAGGCGCGCCTTTACACCTCCGGCGACGGATAACCCACACTATCCCACATTATCCCACACCAGCAAGGGATAAACTGCCATCGCCCGTGCCGGCGCGCCCGCCGCCAGGCCCCGTGATCTGTCAAAGATTTTTGGAACACACGTTCGCATTTCCCACTCCATGGAGCGATAGAGTGGTAGAGGTGCAGCGTGGTGGTGGAGGTATGCTTTCACCGCCCCTCCACTCCCCAGGGCCCATCGCGCAATCCTTGTCCTTGCCCGGCAAGCTACGTTTTCGGGGCGCGAGCGGCGGCGCGGAGGCGTTCGAGGGCGGCTTCCAGGTCCGGCGGCGGAGGCGAGACGAATTCGCGCCACGTGCCATCGGCAGGATGGGAAAAACCCAGGCGGTGGGCATGGAGGAACTGGCGCGTCAGGCCGAAGGTGGGGCGGGGCCGGCGCCCGCCATAGGTGGGATCGCCAAGCACCGGCTTGTTGCGATGCAGCATATGGACGCGGATCTGGTGCGTGCGGCCCGTCTCCAGCCGCACTTCGAGCAGCGAGTAATTGCCTATTTCCTCCAGCACGCGGTAGTGGGTGCGCGCTGGCCGCCCGCCGGGCGTAACCGTCATCCGCAGCCGGTCGGCGGGGTGCCGGCCGATCGGGGCGTCAATCGTGCCTTCCGGCGCTTTGAAATGCCCTTCCACCACCGCCAGGTAGAGCTTGAGCATGGTACGCGCCCGTTGCTGCTCGGTGAGCGCCTGCATCGCCCGGTCGTTGCGCGCCACCACCAGCAGACCGGAGGTGTCCTGGTCGAGCCGGTGCACGATGCCGGGCCGGATGCCGCCGTTGACCTGCATCTCGGGGTAGCGGGCCAGCAGCGCGTTGGCCAGGGTGCCGCCAACGTGCCCGGGCGCCGGGTGCACCACCATGCCCGCAGGCTTGTCGACTACCACGATGTCCGCGTCTTCGTACACGATCCTTAATGGAATGGCCTCGGGTTCGAGGGTGGCGGGTTGCGGCGGCGGCACGGTGACCAGGATGCGCTCGCCGCCGCGCAGGAGGTGGCTGGCGCGGGCGATGCGCCCATTGACGGTCACACGACCCTCGGCGATCAACTGCTGCGCGTATGAACGGGAGAGACCGGCCACCGCGCGGGCCACGAAGCGATCGAGCCGGTCGCCGGCGTCGTCGGGCGCGCTATACAGGGTAATGGTCTCTTCTTCGATCATTCGATCATGCCATCGTCGTGGAGCAGGCAGGGGCCGTTGGCGCGGCAAGGTCGGCCATGCGATCATTCCAGATCACGGCTGAGGAGATCGCTCAGCAGCCGGTCGTCGCGGGGAGGCGGAAGGGGGGTTGGGGCCGGTTCGTCGCCAATAAAGATCAGGTACCCTGCGAGCATGGTTACCCCGATGGTCACCGCGCTGTCGGCCAGATTGAATACCGGCCACCATCCGACGCTGATAAAGTCAATCACGTAGCCGAAGCGCAGCCGATCCAGAATGTTGCCCATCGCTCCGCCAACGATCAACCCCATCGCGGTTTGCACCCAGGCGGAGTGGTTGGGCAGGTAGACCGCATAGGCGTACACCGCGCCGATGGTGATCAGGATGGAGGTGATGGTGAACAGCCCTGGCAGACTCTGAAACAGCCCGAAGGCAATGCCCGTATTTCGCGTGTAGACCAGCGTCAACCAGTCGCCGATCAGCGCAATGGCGCGGTCGCGGGGATCGGGACCGAGCGCAGCCACGGCCCAGCGCTTACTCGCCTGGTCCACACCAAGCACGGCAAGCGCCAGCGCGGCGGGGAAAAACCAGCGACGGATGGGGGGGGTGTCAGGCAATGCGCTCACGGTGCCTTTACTGGTGGGGCAGGGCCCGCTGGTCGCGGCGCGCCTGGCGCTGGGTCAATTCATCGCGGGCGAAGTGCAGCATCAGCAGGGCGGCGCCGACGGTGATCGCGCTATCGGCAACATTGAAGATCGGCCACCAGCCGACCTGGATAAAATCAACGACATACCCTAGACGCACACGGTCGATGAGGTTGCCAGATGCCCCGCCCATGACGAGCCCCATGATCACCTGTATGATCGGGCGATGATTGGGCAACCAGGTGTGGTAGAACACGATCGCGCCGGCGACGATCGCCAGCGCGATGGCGATTAACCACTCCGGATGGCCCTGGAACAGGCTGAAGGCCACGCCGGTGTTGTGGGCGTACGCGATGCGCACGCTATCGCCAGCCAGGGGGATGAAGTTCGTCATCGTCTCCGGTCCTAGCATGCGTACCACCCACCACTTCGTCGCCTGGTCAATTGCCACGACCACGATGGCGACCACCAGCGGCACGAGCCACCTGTTACCTGCGTTCATCTGTGTCCGTACTGCGCCTGTCATGCCTGATACGAGCCTGTCGCTTATCCTTATTATAACGTAGAACGTGCGCCGCTGCGGTCCGCGTGAGCGCGGTTGAGAAGGGCCTGGCCGGCCCAGACCCTCACGTTCGGCGGAGGAACAGGGGAATGGGGAAACCAGGTTTCCCCATTCCCCTGCTCCAGGAAAGGTTCTTCTTGGGAGAACTGCGCCCCGCACACCCTCCTACAGGCGGGGAAATGGGGAAACCAGGTTTCCCCATTCCCCTGCGGGGCGGGGGGTGGGGAAACCTGGTTTCCCCACCCCCCTCGCCGAGGGCGTAGGTTCACGTGAGACGGTCATGCGCAAGGCGCACAACGCCCGATGAAAACGGCCCGGGAGCGCCGGTGGCCCGCCCGCGGCGCGGCTCCGCGGGCACACGGTGACGGCCCCCGCCCTGACCCTCCCCCGCTGGGGGCGGGAACCCGGCTCCTCCCCCCGGCGGG
>DAOTYR010000393.1:0-2249 GCA_034434655.1 Chloroflexaceae bacterium | reverse complement strand
ATGTTCACGTGAGACGGTCATACGCATGGCGCCCAACGCCGTGATGACCATGCCCTGGGAGCGCGGGCGTCCCGCCCGCATCGCGGCTCCGCGGGCACGGTGACCGCCCCTGCCCTGCCCCTCCCCCGCCGGGGGCGGGAACCGGGCTCCTCCCCCCAGCGGGGGGAGGCTGGAAGGGGGGCTGCGGCGCCGCATGCGCTAACGTGAAAATAGGCTCTCGAAGAGGGGTGTGGGGCAACCGGGTTTCCCCGTTCCCCTGATCGAGGGCGGCGCCCATACCTTCCCGGGGGCGGGGGCGTGGGGCAACCGGGTTTCCCCGTTCCACTGATCGAGGGCGGCGCCCATACCTTCCCGGGGGCGGGGGCGTGGGGCAACCGGGTTTCCTCATCCCTCTGATCGAGGGCGGCGCCCGCCCATACCCTCCCGCGGGCAGGGGCGTGGGAAACCGGGTTTTCCCATACCCCTGCGCCCATACCTTCCCGGGGGCGGGGGCGCGGGGAAACCCGGTTTCCCCGCCCTGCAACCTGAGCGGGAGCGCGAGGCTGAAGGGGCCGCGGCGCGCCTGCCAGGCGCCCGCGGGCGTGCTATGATGTGCGTGGAGAACGCGCGACTGCAAGACACGGAGCGGCCGATGCCACGCATGATCCTGCTGGGGACGGGGACGGGTCTGCCCGACGCGGACCGAGGACATACACATATGGTCTGGGACGGGCCGGGCGGGCCGCTGCTGGTCGACGCGGGCGGTTGCACCTACGAGCGGCTCCTGCGCGCCGGGATCGACCCGCAGATCCTGAGCGGCGTCATCATCACCCACAGCCACTGCGATCACATCAACGGCTTGCCGGGGCTGATCTTCAGCATGCGCCTGGGCGGGCGCCAGGCGTCGCTGCCGATCTATGGGCTGGCGCCGGTGTTGCAGGTGCTGGAGCGCGCCCTGGAGGCGATGCAGGTCGAGTATCACGTGCCCGTGGACTGGCGCCCGCTGGAGGCCGGCGACACCCTGGAGCTGGCGGAGGGATGGCAGGTGCGCACGGCGCCGACGGCCCACAGCCGCCCCGGTCTGGCCTTGCGTTTCGAGGCCCCGGGGCGCGCCCTGGTCTACTCGGCCGACACCGAGCCGTGCCCGGCGGTGCGCGACCTGGCCCGGGGCGCCACGACGCTCATCCACGAGGCCACGACAGCGGAGCCGTTTTCCGGACATACCACGCCGCGGCAGGCCGGGGAAGTGGCGGCGGCGGCGGGGGCGGCGCGTCTGGTGCTGGTGCACTACAGCCCGCGCTGGACGATGCCGGAGGCGGCGGCCCTGGCCGCGGTGGCAGCGGGGGGCTTCACCGGCCGCGCCGAAATCGGGCGCGATGGGCAGGTGGTTGAGCTTTGACGTAACCATGGCCCCCGCGGGTTGCCGAGGGCGCGGCCCTCGAGCAGGGGGATGGGGCAACCCGGTTGCCCCATCCCCTCACCCAGGCGAAACCCTATGGACGAACGGACGCTACGCGCATTGCTGGAACAGGTGCAACGGGGCGAGACGGGGGTGGAGGAGGCCCTGGCGGCGTTGCGCCGGCTGCCCTTCGAGGATCTGGGCTTTGCCCGGGTTGACACGCACCGCGCCCTGCGCGCCGGTGTTCCCGAGGTGGTGTACTGCGAGGGCAAGCGCCCCGAGCATGCCGCCGCGATCATCGCCCGCCTGGCCGAGGGGTCGGGGCCGGTGCTGGGCACGCGGGCCGCCTTCGAGGTGTACGCGCGGGTGCGCGCCATCACCTCGGGCGCGCGCTACAGCGACGTGGCGCGCATGGTGATCGTCGAGCGCGAGCCGCTCCCGAAGCGCCCCGGCACAGTGCTGGTGATCTGCGCGGGCACCGCTGACCTGCCCGTCGCTGAGGAGGCGGCGCTGACCGCCGAGGTGCTGGGCAACCACGTCGAGCGTCTGGTGGATGTGGGGGTGGCCGGGCTGCACCGGCTGCTGGCCCACGTGGAGCAGGTGCAGCGCGCCACGGTGCTGGTAGTCGTCGCGGGGATGGAGGGTGCCCTGCCCAGCGTGGTGGGCGGGCTGGTCCGGCGGCCGCTGATCGCCGTGCCGACCAGCGTGGGCTATGGTGCGAGTTTCGGGGGCCTGGCCGCCCTGCTGGCGATGCTTAACAGTTGCGCCCCCGGCGTTGTGGTGGTAAACATTGACAACGGCTTCGGCGCGGGGTACGCTGCGAGTATGATCAATGCGCTGGCCGCTGAGGGGTGAGAAGAAGATTCTTCAG
>DAOTYR010000392.1:0-3598 GCA_034434655.1 Chloroflexaceae bacterium | reverse complement strand
TGGGGGAACCTGGTTCCCCCATGGTCACGTTAGTCGAAGCGTATATCCCTGACGGTCATGAGCTACGATACCCTTATCATCGGCGCGGGGGCCGCCGGCCTGGCCGCCGCTCGCCAACTGCAGGCCGCCGGTCAACGCATCTGCGTGCTGGAGGCCCGCGAGCGCGTTGGCGGGCGCATTGCTACCGACCGGACCTACGGCCCCGTCGAACTGGGGGCCGAGTTCGTCCATGGCGATCGCGCCTGCACCTGGCAGGCGATCCACTCCGCCGGGCTGCGCGCCCGGCCCTGGGGCACCAACCGCCGCTTTGCCCGCGGCGGGCGCCTGCTACCTCCCGACGATCCGGCCATCGGGCGCATCTACACGCTCTATGAGCTTGCCACCACCTACGCCGGCCCCGAGATCAGCGTGGCCGAATTGCTGGCCCGCCACGCCGCGTCCGGCGATCCCGCCCTTGCGTTTGCCCTGCGCTGGCTTGCCAACCTCGAAGCCGCCGACCCGGCCCACCTGAGCGCCGCGGCGCTGGCGCGCGAGCGCGCCGATAGCCACAATGGGTTCGGCAACTGTCATCTGCTCGACGGCTACGATCGCCTTGCCACCCACCTGGCCACCGGCCTGCCCATTCGTCTCGGGATGCCCGTGGCGCGCCTGGTGTGGCGGCCCGGCGCCGTGGTCGCGCGCCTGGCCCGCGGGGAGGCGCTGCGGGCCAGGCGCGCGCTGCTCACCGTGCCCGCCGGCGTGCTCCGCGCCGGACGCCCGGCCTTCGACCCGCCGTTGCCCGCCGAACGCCTGGCGGCGCTCGAGCGTATCGGCGTCGGGCACGTGACCAAACTCATCCTCTGGTTCGATCGCCAATGCTGGCCCGAGTTCACCGTGCTCAGCACCGATGGGCAGGTGGCTACCTGGTGGCCCGTGCCCGGGGCCGCCACGCCCACGCTGATGGGCTACGTCGGCGGCCCGGCGGCCCTCGGGCTGGCCGCCCGCGGCGAAGCCGGCGCCATCGCCACGGGCCTGGCCGAATTGACCGCCCTCTTCGGCGCCGATATGCGCGCCGCCTGCCTGGGGGGCCGCCTCGCCGACTGGTCGCGCGATCCCTGGAGCCTCGGGGCCTACACCTACAGCCCGGTGGGCATGGGCAACGCCCGGGCCATCCTGGCCACCCCGCTCGCCGAAACGCTCTACTTCGCCGGCGAAGCCACCGTCACCAACGGCCATCTCGCCACCGTCCATGGCGCCATTGAGAGCGGCTATCGCGCGGCGGCCGAGATCCTCGCCCGCGGCGCGATTCCAACAATCTTCTAACGCGCCGCTAGTGTGCAGCAAGTAAAAACTCGCTACACTAACGTGGAAATAGGCTGCTGGAGCAGGGGTGTGGGGAAACCGGGTTTCCCCACGCCCCCGCCCGCGGGAAGGTGAGGGCGCAGCCCTTGCGCAGGGGGATGGGGAAACCCGGTTTCCCCATCCCCCCGCCCGCGGGAGGGTTTGGGAGGGCGCAGCCCTCCCAGGAACAACCTATGGTCATCCCGTCGGTGTGCGGTGGAGCCGCATGGAGGGCTACCCTCAGTCCAAGCATGTGGAATCTTCCACGTCTCAAAGAGGAGGATGTGAGAATATGGGAAAGATTGTTGGCATTGACCTGGGCACGACGAACTCGGTTGTCGCGGTGATGGAAGGCGGCGACGCGGTGGTGATCCCCAACGCCGAGGGTAACCGCACCACCCCCTCGATGGTGGCCTTCGCCAAGAACGGCGAGCGCCTCGTCGGTCTGACGGCCAAGCGCCAGGCGACCATCAACCCCGACAATACGATCTTCTCGGTCAAGCGCCTCATCGGTCGCGATTTCGATGAGACCGAGACCGAGCGCAAGATGTTGCCCTTCAAGATTACCAAGGGACCCCGGGGCGACGTGCGCATCCATGTGCCGCAGACGGGCAAGGAGTACGCGCCGCAAGAGATCTCGGCCATGGTCCTGCAGAAGCTCAAGACCGACGCCGAAGCTTATCTGGGCGAGCCGGTGACCCAGGCGGTGATTACGGTGCCGGCGTACTTCAACGACAGCCAGCGCCAGGCCACCAAGGACGCGGGCAAGATCGCCGGGCTGGAGGTGCTGCGCATCATCAACGAGCCGACCGCGGCCGCCCTGGCCTACGGCCTCGATAAGAAGGCCAATGAGACCATTCTGGTCTTCGACCTCGGCGGTGGCACCTTTGACGTGTCCATCCTCGAAGTGGGCGATGGCGTGGTGGAGGTCAAATCAACCAGCGGCGACACGCACCTGGGTGGCGATGACTACGACGCCGCGGTGGTGAACTGGATCATCGAAGAGTTCCGCAAGGATCAGGGGATTGATCTGAGCAAGGATCGCCAGGCCCTCCAGCGGCTCAAGGAGGCCGCCGAGAAGGCCAAGATGGAGCTGTCGAGCCTGACCGAGACGGAGATCAATCTGCCCTTCATCACCGCCGACGCCAGCGGGCCGAAGCACCTGCAGATGCGCCTGAGCCGGGCAAAGTTCGAGCAACTGACCAATCACCTGACCGAGCGCCTGCGTGGCCCGGTGACCCAGGCCCTCAAGGATGCCGGCCTCCAGGCCAGCCAGATTGACGAAGTGGTGCTGGTCGGCGGCTCGACGCGCATGCCGGTGGTCCAGGAACTGGTGCGGAAGATGATCGGCAAGGAGCCGAACAAGTCGGTCAACCCCGACGAGGTGGTGGCGATCGGCGCGGCGATCCAGGCCGGCGTGCTCGGCGGTGACGTGAAGGGCGTGGTGTTGCTCGACGTGACCCCGCTGTCGCTGGGTGTGGAGACCCTCGGCGGCGTGATGACCCGGCTGATCGAGCGCAACACGACCATCCCCACCCAGAAGACCGAGATCTTCTCGACCGCCGCCGATGGTCAGACCGCGGTGGACATCCACATCTTGCAGGGTGAGCGTGAGATGGCCGCCGACAACATGACCCTGGGCCGCTTCCGCCTGGAGGGCATCCCACCGGCGCCGCGCGGTGTGCCGCAGATCGAGGTGACCTTCGACATTGACGCCAACGGCATCCTCAATGTGAGCGCCCGCGACAAGGCCACCGGCAAGGAGCAGCGCATCACCATCACCGCCAGCACCAACCTCAGCAAGGAGGAGGTGGAGCGCATGGTGCGCGAGGCGCAGGCCCACGCCGCCGAGGACCGGGCGCGGCGCGAGCTGGTCGAACTCAAGAACCAGGCCGACAGCCTGGCCTACCAGAGCGAGAAGACCCTGGGCGAACTCGGCGACAAGGTGGACAGCGTCGAGCGCGGGCGCATCGAGGGCCTGATCAAGGATCTGCGCGACGCCATCGCGCAGGAGAACAAAGATCGCATCCAGAGCCTGATGAACGACCTGCAGCAGGCGATGTATCGCGTCTCGCAGAGCGTGTACGGCGACGGCGCGACCTCCGGGCAGAAAGGCCCCGGCGCTCCCCGGCGCGATGAGGGCGTCGTCGAGGGTGAGTATACCGTCGAGTGAGCCGGAGAGGTCCGGGGAATCCCTGGCTTCCCCGGACCCTCACCCCCTGGGAGGGCGGAGCCCTCCTTTTTTTATTCCTGTTGGTGCGCGGCGTCAAGGGGTCCC
>DAOTYR010000391.1:0-17362 GCA_034434655.1 Chloroflexaceae bacterium | reverse complement strand
GGGCGGCGCCCTCCCAGACCCTCCCGCGGGCGGGGGCGTGGGAGAACCTGGTTCCCCCATGTTCACGTTAGCCTGCCAGGGCGCTGGTGATGCGCGTCAGCGCCACCAGGGCGAAAGCGCCCACCAGCGGCACGATTGCCACCCACAGGGCCACCCGCGCGCGGCGCGCGCGTTCGTGCGCCAGGCTGCCCATGGCTTCACGCTGCACCAGCAGCCCGATCAGGAAGAGTGTTGCGGCCAGGCCCATAACCGGCGCCGCCCCGGCGAGGCCCATGTCGAGGATGAGCGGATGCATGTGGTGTCCTCCTTGTATGCGCTTGCAGATGTTCGATTGCCCATCGGGCGCAACGCTACCAGCCGTCCATGCGGCTCACGCCGCACACCGACGGGATGAACATCCTTCCTGGGAGGGCTGCGCCCTCCCAAACCCTCCCGCGGGCAGAGGGAGGGGGAAACCCGGTTTCCCCCTACTCCTGCAACGACCACACCGGGCGCAGCAGCGTGCCCAGCAGGAGCAGGGCCAGGCCGCCCTGGGCGATCAGCTTCGCCCAGCCGATGGCCACGATGCCCAGCGCCGGCAGCATGAGCGCGCTGAGGCCCAGCAGCAGACCGCAGTTGAGCGCCTGTAGCGCCACAATGGTCCCTACGCGGTTCTGGACCCGCGCGGTGCTCATCGCCAGCATCAGCACCGCCTGCGGGACGCTCGAAAGCGCCAGCAAGCGCAGCAGCCCGGCACTGGCATCGGCATAGTCCGGGCCGATGATCCCCAACAGGAACGGCGCGCCGGGCAGGATGACGCCTGACGCCAGCGCCAGCAGGATCAGCAATTGCCCGAGCACGCGCCGGCTGTAGACGACCAGCTTCGCCCGCTCGCGAGCCGCTTCCACCGTGAACGAGGCGGTCATGTTCACCGCGAGCAACTCCAGCGCCCCGGCGATGGTCCACGGCAGGTAGAAATAGGCATTCGCCTCGACCCCCAGGACCAGCGCCACCAGCACCGGGATGAGGGTGGTGGACATCAGGGCGAAGAGCGCGCCCAGGTAGTCGCCGGCGACGAAGCGCGCCACGCCCCTGAAGGTCAGCGGCGCGGAGGTCTGGCCGGGGGCGGGGCGGTGGGCCGGCAACCAGCGGGTAAAGATGAGGTAGTTGACCGGAACGACCAGCGTCAGAATGGGGATGGTGTAGGCGTAGTAGATCGCGTGCTCGAAGGCGCTGCCGGCCAGGGCGATCAGCAGGGCGAGCTTGGCCAGGGCGTAGACCAGGTTCTCAACCGGCGTCCAGATCGCCTGGCGCAGCCCGGTGAGCACGTGATCTTGCAGCGCGAAGATCGTCTGCGCCGCGACCGAGATGATGAACCAGAGGGCGAAGGCCGGCCCCACCGCGCTGAAGGCCCCCTCAGGCAGCCACCGGCGGGCGACCAGCAGCATCCCGCCGCCACAGAGCAGGCTGGCGCCGAGGCTGGCCGCGTAGGCGCCGAGGATCAGGCGGCGCGCCGCGGCGCCGGCCAGCGGCAGGAAGCGGATCAGCGCGCCACGCAGGTTGAGCTGGGCGATCCCCGCCAGAAACATCAGCAGGGAGACCAGCGCCGAACTGGCGCCGACCGCCGCCGGCTGGTACATGCGCGCCGCCAGCACCCAGAAGACGAAGCCGAGACCAGACATAGCCATGGCGCTGAGCATCAGCGCGTAGCCGTTGAGGTACAGCGGTGAGCGTAAAGCGGCGATGATCTGGGCAAGCGATGTTCTGGCATTGGTGAGCATGGTAGTTCGTCAGGCGTAAGTGTTCACAAGTCTCGCGCCGAACCACTCCCTCTCTCACCCTCACCCGCCGGGGGCGGGAACCCGGCTCCTCGCCCCAGCGGGGGGAGACTGGGAGGGGGGCTGCACGCGGCGCACGATGGTCACCGCAGCCATCCATGCGGCTGCGCCGCACCCCGACGGGATGAACATCATTCCCGGGAGGGCGTAGCCCTCCCAACCCCTCCCACCGGGTGGGGGGCGTGGGGAAACCTGGTTTCTCCACGCCCCTGGGGCCTATGTTCACATCAGGATTCTGACGCTCTGTACAAGGGGTTCACAACCATGAGCGTAACAGGTTCGGGCCGGCTTGCCGGCAAAATCGCCGTGATCACCGGCGGCGCCGGCACGATTGGCGCCGAGATCACCCGGCGCTACCTGGAAGAAGGGGCGACGGTCGTCATCAGCGGGCGCGACGAGCCCAAGCTGCAAACCCAGCGTCAGTCGCTGCTGGCCGAGTACGGGCTAGATGCGTCGCGGCTCTTCGCCATCGCCCTCGACGGCAGCGACAGCGCCGCGGTGCGGGCGGGGATCGCCGAGGTCGTGGCGCGCTACGGCAACATTGACGTGCTGGTGAACAATGCCGGCAGCGAGGCGGCGCGGCAGCGCCTGGCCGATATTCCGCTGCGGCGCGAAGAGTTGCGCGAGGGCGACAGCGAGACCCTGACGGAAGGTATCGGCAACGTGCTGGGGATCGCCTGGAACTTCATGCGCGCGGCGGCGGCGCATATGCCGCCCGGGTCGAGTATTATCAACATTTCGACGATCTTCTCGCGCACCGAGTACTATGGCCGCGCCCCCTACGCGGTGCCCAAAGCGGCCCTGAACGCGCTGGCCCAGGCCGCGGCCCGCGAACTGGGGACGCGGGGCGTGCGGGTCAACCTGGTCTACCCCGGCCCCATCGAGAGCGAGCGCATCCGCAACGTGTTCCGGCGCATGGACGAATTGCAGGGCCAGCCCGAAGATGCCACCGCCGAGGCCCTCTTCGCGCGGATGCGCCTCAGCCGGCCCGGCGCCGACGGGCGCCCGGAGAAGAACTTCCCCACCACCCTCGACGTGGCCAATGCCTGTGTCTTCCTCGGCTCCGACGAAGCCGCGGCGCTGAGCGGCGAGGCGATCGAGGTCACCAATGGCATGGACGTGGTGGAGGAGAGCCGCACCACCTTCACCGCCCGGCCCAGCCTCCGCGCGGTGGACGGCAGCGGACGGGTGATCCTGATCTGCGCGGGCGACCAGATCGAAGATGCCATGGCCCTCACCGGGGCGCTGCGATCGTGCGGCGCCGAGGTGGTGCTGGGCTTCCGTTCGCACGCCACGATCGCCCAGCTCGAACAGATCCTCGAAGAGAGCCGCCGCTTCGCCGGGGCGAACTACACGCCGCCCGTGGCGCTGTACCTCAACCCCAACGAGCCGGAGAGCGTGCGCGAGGCGCTGACCTGGATGCACGACAACACCGGCGGCCCCCACAGCGCGGTGATCCTCCCGGCGACCGGGGCCAGCCGCGGCGCGTCGGTCTGCGACGTAGCGGACGCAGTTGCCCGGACCTTCCTCGAGGAAGAACTGGCCGGCCTGGTGGCCCTGGCCTCCCAACTCTCGCGCCACTGGCAGAGCGTCAGCGTCACCCCCGGCGGCGCAGCCTACCCGCCACGGGTGATCTTCCTCAGCAACGGCGACGATCGGGCGGGCAATGTCTTCAGCGACATCCTGCGGGCGGGGGTCGAACAACTGGTGCGCATCTGGCGCCACGAAGCGGAAGTGGACTACCAGCGGGCCGCCCCCGACGTTCAGGCGCGGTTGCTGCCGCCGGTGTGGGCCAATCAACTGGTGCGCTACGTCAATACCGAAGAAGAGGGCCTGGATTTCGCCTGCGCGGCGATCGCCCAGTTGCTGCTCAGTGACCGCAAGATCAGCGAGGTCAACCTGTACCTGCCCGAGGAGATCGTTGCGGCCACCGGGGCGCGCCGGCCCTCCTTTGGCTGGGCCGAGAGCCTGATCGGCCTGCATCTGGGCAAGGTGGCCCTGATCACCGGCGGCAGCGCCGGCATCGGCGGCCAGGTGGGGCGCCTGCTGGCCCTCAGCGGGGCGCGGGTGATGCTGGCCGCCCGTGACCGGGCCAAGCTCGAACAGATGCGCAAGTCGATCGTCCACGAGCTTGAAGAAGTGGGCTACAACGACGCCCCCGCGCGCGTGCAGATCTACCCCGACTGCGACGTGGCCGAGGAGGAGCAACTGGTGGCCCTGGTCGAGCGCACCATCGCCGTCTTCGGCCAGGTTGACTATCTGCTCAACAACGCAGGCATCGCCGGCGAAGAAGAGATGGTGCTGGACATGCCCATCGACGGCTGGCGCCACACCCTCAACGCCAACCTGATCAGCAACTACTCGCTGATCCGCAAGATCGCCCCGTTGATGAAACAGCAGGGCAGCGGCTACATCCTCAACGTCTCCTCCTACTTCGGGGGCGAGAAGTACGTGGCGATCGCCTATCCCAACCGCGCCGACTACGCGGTGAGCAAGGCCGGGCAGCGGGCGATGGCCGAAGTGATGGCCCGCTTCCTCGGCCCGGAGGTGCAGATCAACGCCCTGGCCCCGGGACCGGTGGAGGGCGACCGTCTGCGCGGCACCGGCGAGCGCCCGGGGCTGTTCATGCGCCGCGCGCGGCTGATCCTGGAAAACCGGCGCATCAACGATATCTACGCCGCACTGATCGAGACCCATCGGGAGAGCGGTCTGCCGGTGGTCGAATTGCTGCGCTACCTGAGCAGCAACAACGTGCGCGCGCTCGAAAGCGCGGAGGTTCCCCCGCGCCTGCGGGAACTGGCCAGCACAATCGTGAAGGAAGGCGATCCCGGCGCGTCCTCCAGCACCTACCTGATGAACCGCAACATCGCCGAGAAGCTGATGACCCGCCTGCGCACCGGCGGCTACCTGGGCATCGAGCACGAGCAACTGGCGACGGTGGGCGCCGGCGGCGAGAGCCGGACGGGCGCCAGGGCAGACATGCCCGGGGTCACCTCGCTGGTCGAGGCGGTGATGAATGGGGCCGCCCCGCCCGAACCCTTCTTCGCCCGCACCCAGATCGAGCGCGAGGCGCGCAAGGTGCGCGACGGGATCATGAGCATGCTCTACCTCCAGCGCATGCCTACCGAGTTCGACGTGGCGATGGCGACAGTGTACTACCTGGCCGACCGCAACGTCAGCGGCGAAACCTTCCACCCCTCGGGCGGCCTGCGCTACGAGCGCACGGCCACCGGCGGCGAACTGTTCGGCCAGCCCCCCGCCGAGCGCCTGGCCCAACTGGTCGGCTCGACGGTCTACCTGATCGGCGAACATCTGGAAGAGCACCTGGAATTGCTCGCCCGGGCCTACCTGGAGCGCCACGGCGCCCGCCAGGTGGTGCTGATCACCGAGACGCGGGCGGGCGGCGCGCGGCTCACCAGCCGGTTGAGCGACCATGCCGAAGCCGGGCGCCTGGGGCTGATCGTCGCCGGCAACGACCTCGAAGGGGCCTTCGACCGCGCCATTGCCGAGTATGGCCGACCGGGGCCGGTCGTCTGCACACCCTTCCGCGACCTGCCGTCCGTGCCACTGGTCGGGCGGGCCGACAGCGACTGGAGCACGGTGCTCAGCGAAGCGGGCTTCGCTGAGCTGTGCGAACAGCAGCTCACCCACCACTTCCGCGTTGCCCGCAAGGCCAGCCTGATTGACGGCGTCGCGCTGGTGCTGGTGACCCCCGAAACCACCGCCAGCTCGAGCACCGAACAGTTCGCCCTGGCGAACTTCGTCAAGACAACCATGCACGCCTTCACGGCAACGATCGGCGTCGAGAGCGAACGGACGGTGCACCGCATTCTGGTGAACCAGGTGGACCTGACGCGGCAGGCGCGGGCCGAGGAACCGCGCAGCGAACGCGAGCGCCGGCAGGAACTCGAGCGCTTCGTTGACGCGGTGCTGCTCACCACCGCGCCACTGCCTCCGGAAGAAGACACCCGCTACGCGGGCCGCATCCACCGCGGGCGGGCGATCACCGTGTGAGGCGGGGTCTGCCGGTGGGACATGGCGCCAGAAATCGAGGAGGAGAGAGGGCAATATCCTCTCTCCTCCTCTTTCTCGTCTTTAGATTGCGGATGGTAGATTGCCGCTCCATGCACCAGGAAGCGCTCCAGCGCTCACGAGCTTGCGGCATCTCTATGACGCTCTGGTATTGTCGCCCCGAAGTGACCTGTGGACCTTTTTTTCGTCTATATTGAACAAGGTGTCACGAACGTGAACATACGCCCCCGGAGCGGGGTGTGGGGAAACCGGGTTTCCCCACGCCTCCGCCCGCGGGAAGGTGCGGGCGCAGCCATCGAGCAGGGGGCTGAGAAACCTGGTTTCCCCACGCCTCCGCCTGCGGGAAGGTGCGGGCGCAGCCATCGAGCAGGGGGCTGAGAAACCTGGTTTCCCCACGCCTCCCACCCGGTGGGAGGGTTTGGGAGGGCTGCGCCCTCCCAAGAATAACTGTATGTTCATTGCGGCGGTGTGCGACGGAGCCGCATGGACGGCTGACATGCACAGCCAGGACAGAGGTTCCTGGAAGCGCGCAGCCGCGGGGCAAGGAGGTTTCCTCTACCTTCTATGTTGGTACAATGAAACGAGCGCCGCGCGGCGCTGCCAGAACAGCCAACGGTGCAACAACGACGTGAGGGAAGTCTGATGAGTGACGAAAAGCAGCAACCACCCATGAAACAGCGTCGCCGGATGCGCCAGGAATGGGACGCCCGGCGCATCCGCGCATTGCGCGAGTACATGGGGATGACCCAGCAACAGATGGCTGATGAACTGGAAGTGCGGCAGCAGACGATCAGTGAATGGGAAACGGGCGTCCACCGCCCCCACCGTTCTACCCAGAAAACCCTGTCAATGGTTGCCGAACGCGCCGGCTTCGTGTATCGCGCGGAGACCTCCGAAGAGAGCGAGAGCGACACCGAGAGCACGCCGGGCGCCGACGGAGTGACGCCAGCCGGGGCTTGACATTTACACGATAACGTGTTAGTATCGTTGTGGGAAGGGTTGCGAGAGCGTAGCACTCGAGCAGGGGGATGGGGAAATCGGGTTTCCCCCCCCACCCGGTGGGAGGGTGTGGGAGGGCACAGCCCTCCCAGGAGCAACCTAATGGACGGCTAACGTGAACATACGCCCTCGGCGAGGGGTATGGGGAAAGCAGGTTTCCCCATACCTCCACCCGGTGGAAGGGTGTGGGAGGGCTACGCCCTCCCAGGAAATTATGTTCATCCCGTCGGTGTGCGGCGGAGCCGCATGGACGGCTGAGGTGAACCTAAGCTCTCGGAGCGGGGCGTGGGGAAACCGGGTTTCCCCATCCCTCAGCGGACGCGGGCCGGAGGCCCGCGCACCCAGGCCCCGGCCCCTGGGAGGGTTTGGGAGGGCTGCGCCCTCCCAAGAACAACCGTATGTTCATTGCGGCGTTGTGCGGCATAGCCGCATGGACGGCTGATGTGAACCTAAGCTCTCGGAGCGGGGCGTGGGGAAACCGGGTTTCCCCACGCCCCCGCCCGCGGGAGTGCCTGGCACTCACGGAGGGGGATGAGGAAACCGGGTTTCCCCATCCCCCCACCCGATGGGAGAGTTTGGGAGGGCGCAGCGCTCGCGCAGGGATATGGGGAAACCGGGTTTCCCCATCCCCTCACCCGGTGGGAGGGTTTGGGAGGGCTACGCCCTCCCAAGAAGAACCTATGTGCATCCTGTTCGTGTGCGGCGGAGCCGCATGGACGGCTGAAGTCAGAACCTGAAGTCAGAACCTACAGATGTCAGGGAGCACGTCGCGGGACGTGCTCTTTCTTCCGGCTGATTATCCGTTTACGTGTAAGACGCCGGTATGCGGGTCTCCGGCCCGCGGGCAGAGGAAGCGGCAGAGCTTGTCTTGATGAAGGCGAGGCGCCAGTGATGAAGAAGCGACTACCCATCTCGTGCGGGGAACTGCAGCGCCTGTATCTGGAGGAAGGGTTGAGCATGGCGGCACTGGCGCGGCAACTGGGGTGCAGCGCGCCGACGATCGGGCGACGGTTGCGGGAGTGCGGCGTTCCAACCCGTTCCGGGCGCTTCGAGCCGCGCGAGGCGCCTCGCGCCGTATTGACGCGCCTCTACCTGGAGGAGGCCCTACCGTTACGGGTGATTGCGGAGCGACTCGGCGTCAGTGTGGGCACGGTGAACAACTGGCGGCGCGCCTGCGGGCTGCCAGGTCGGCGCGCCCCCCGGCAACGCGGGGAGCAGCAGCCTGGCGCGGCAGATTCTGAGGCCCTCTGACACAGAAAACTCTTTGCACTTTTTTGCGGTGCACAGGGCATGTACGCCGTAACAGCGCGGCATTATCCGCATCGATTGTTGACCCTTGCCACTACGTGTGTTAAAATAGCCGCGAGGCGAAGGATAGATGGTCAGGCATGGCTGCAACCAGACGCGGCCTGTTCGCCCGACAGACGCGCATACAGGCGAGCTGTGGGGCAGATGGTCAGGCAATGCTGAAACCCTGTCAAAGGCATGGTTCAGAATCGAGCGTTCTAGCTTGACCGTCGCTCCACACCTCCGCAGAACGGGTCTAACGTGAACATAGGGGAACCAGGTTCCCCCATACCCCCGCCCGCAGGAGGGTTTGGGAGGGCTACGCCCTCACGCAGGGGGATGGGAAAACCCGGTTTCCCTATCCTCCCACCCGGTGGGAGGGTCTGGGAGGGCGTAGCCTTTCCAGGAACAACCGTATGTTCATTGCGGCGTTGTGCGGCTTAGCCGCATGGACATCTGATGGTTATTGAGCAGTTCATCCGGTATGCCGGGCTGGCCGTGGGACTCATGGTCTTTGAGCAATTCATCCGGTATGCCGGGCTGGCCGTGGGGCTGAAGCCCTCGGCTAGGGATGCGAAGGCCGCCTGCGCGGCCTGGAGCGGATGATGTATTCAAAGACCATCAGCCCTCGGCTAGGGATGCGAAGGCCGCCTGCGCGGCCTGGAGCGGATGATGTATTCAAAGACCATCAGCCCTCGGCTAGGGGATGCGAAGGCCGCCTGCGCGGCCTAGAGCGGATGATGTATTCAAAGACCATCAGCCCTCGGCTAGGGGATGCGAAGGCCGCCTGTGCGGGCTAGAGCTGCGAACGGCACATCTCCTACGCACCGTGGCTAACCGGGGTGTGACCTTGTCTAAGAGGAAGGACGGGCATGGCGGAGCCAGACAGCATCCTGCAATTGGGCATCGAAGCCGCGCGTGACAACAAAAAAGAGGAAGCGCGCCAACTCTTTCGCCTGCTGACCCGCCAGGAGCCCACCAATGTACAGGGCTGGCTGTGGCTGGCTGGCGTCGCCGAGAACCGCGAAGAACGCCAGGCCGCCCTGGAGCGGGTTCTGGAACTCGATCCGGACAACGAAATGGCCTTCAAGGGGTTGAAGGCGCTGGGCGTGACGCCCGCCACGGCTGCCCCGCCCGCCGCCGAGCCGGCGCCCACCCCACCGGTGGAAGAAGCACCCCCGGCGGCGGCAACCGCTGCCGCCGCCCCGCACGAATACGAAGACGACGCCTTCGCCGAGCTGGATAGCCTTTCGGAGGCGATCGCCGCCGACACTTCCGGCCCCGTCCGACGGGCCGAGAGCGCAGCCGAGGCCGAGGAACGCGCCGCTGCTGCGGCGGGGGGGGCCGGGGCGGCTGCAGCCGCTGGCGCGCGCCAGGCCGCCGGCTCGCGGCAAGCTCCCAGCCGCCCGTCCCGCCGGTCGGCCCGTTACGTGGAAGAAGACGAGCTTGAGCCAGCGCGACGCGGGATCAGCCCACTGCTGGCCCTGCTGATCTTCCTGGTTGGCCTGGGCCTGGTCGGGTTGCTGATCGCTTTCCTCTTCCCCGAACTCTTCGGCGGCACCCAGGTGGCGGGGACCGGCACCGCGCAGACCGCCGCGGCCCTGACGGCCCAGGCCGGCCCGGCGCCGACCACCGGCGCCTTCCCCGGCGGCGTCGGGCAGGCCACCCCCGGAACGGAAGCCTCGCCCGTTGCGCCTGCCACGCCAGGCGCGGAAAGCACCCCGGGGACCGAAGGCGCCCCCACGACCGAGGGCGCCCCCGGCGTCCTGCCCGCGCCGACCACCGGGGGGCCTCCCGTCACCGAGACAACGGCGCCCGCTCCGACCGCCACCCCACCCGCCGATGTCAGCGGGGCCAATCCGGCGCTTGTGCCCGCCAATACGCCACTGCAGAGCGAGGGGTGGCTGTACGACTTTAACCAGCCGACCTTTGCCGCCTCCATCCTCGGCAATCTCGGTCAGTACGCGCCAAAGAATGGCCGTTTTGCGGTCGTGCTGGCCTTTGTGGTGAATAATACGGGCACGGCCCAGCCTGTGCCCCCCAGTTTCTTTGTGCTCAAAGACGCCCAGGGACGGGTCTGGGAGGCGCGTCCTGAGGTCTCGGCAGCCTATGTCGTGCCGGGGGTGAACGCCGATCTGGCCCATACCCAACCGCTGCCGCCCGATGGGATCACGCGGAGCGTGGCGATCATCTTTGATGTGGCGCCCGATGCCACCGATCTGGTCTTCTTCGCCCGGAGCAATCCGGCTCAAGGGTGGCTTGTCCTGCGGAGTCTCTGACCGGCGGCGAGGGCCGCATTGGCAGGGGGCGCCCGCTGGAGCGGGGGTAGGGGGAAACCGGGTTTTCCCCCTACCCCCGCCCGCGGGAGGGTTCGGGAGGGCTGCGCCCCCCAAGAAGAACCTATGTTCATCCTGTTCGTGCGCGGCGTAGCCGCATGGACAACGGATGTGAACGTGACCGGTTTGACCCCTGCACGATACGAGGGTGCACGTCGTGAGCCAGGCCAACGCTCCCGGACCGGACCTCGACAAGTTGCTCGCGCTGGCCAGCGATCTGGCTCAGGGCGGCAATATGGGCAACGCCCGCACGCTCTTCGTGGCCCTTACCCGGGAGTACCCTCAGGATGCGCGGCCCTGGCTCGGCCTCGCCGCCGTCGCCGCCTCGCCCGATGAGCGGCGGGTCGCCCTCGAGCGCGTCCTGGCCCTCGACCCGCACAACGTCCACGCCCGGAGCGCCTTGCAGCGCCTGATAGAGCAGAACGGACGATCCGCGGCAATCGCCAGCGCGGATACCGCGCTCCCACTGCCAGAGGCGCCACCATTCCCTGAACCTCCAGAGCCAGCCACGGCCACCCACGCCGCGGATGTTCCCGCAGCCTCCCCCGAGCCGGCGGAGGAGGAGGGGGAGCAAACGCCGTTTCCGCTCCTCAATGCGATCATGAGCGGGATCATCCTGCTGTTGCTGGTGATCCTGGGCGTCGTGATCGGGCGCGCCCTGCTCGATGGTCGTCTGGTGGCCAACCCTCCCGCCGCGCCAACAGCTTCCGGTCGTCAGCCAGACACGCCTATCGCAGCGGCGACAACAGGCGCCGTGGCTCCGGTGGCGTCTCCTCCACCCGTCTCAACCGCTGACGCCGCTCCCACCCCGTTATCAGCGACACCGCCGTTGCCAGGCGCCGCGGGCGGCGAGCCGACGGTGGTCCTCGCGCCAACCCTTGCATTACCTCCCTCGCTTCCGGTTGCACCTGCGCCGCTCCCCCTGGGCACGGTGGTGGATTACGATGGCTGGAGCGTGACCCTGCTGCGGCCAGACTACGCCGTCACCCTCGACGGCGCCATTGGCGACCTGCGCCCGTCGGGCCGCTTCGTGCTGGCCGTCGTCGCCGTCAGCAACAATCAGCCGCAGCCGCGACGTCTGCCACCCGATCTGTTCCTGCTCCGCGATGCCAGCGGGCGGGCCTATGCCCCGGTTCCAGGGGCCTCGAGCGCCTACCTGGCGCTCTACGAGCGCGCCCGGCGCGGCGATCTGGCCCTCGAGGATGAGTTTGCGCCCACCAGTGGTATGCGCAGCGTGCCGCTCCTGTTCGACGTCCCCCCCGATGCTGACGGTCTGTCGCTCCTGGTTCCCGGCGCCGGTCCCGCCGGATGGCCCGTCGGAGAGGCTGCGCTTCCTGGCACCTCTGGCCCCTGAATGCTTCCCGGGATCTCCTGACCCTCGCCGCGGACGGCGAACCGGCGCCCGCGGCGAGACTACGCCTCCCCGCCCTCCTCCACTGCGTATCTCCTAAAATGGGGGAACCGGGTTCCCCCCTACCCCCGCCCGCAGGAGCGTTTGGGAGGGCGAAGCCCTTGCGCAGGTGATGGGGAAACCGGGTTTCCCCATCCCCCACCCGGTGGGAGGGTTTGGGAGGGCAAAGCCCTCCCAGGAAGAACCTTTTTTCATCCCGTCGGTGTGCGGCGCAGCCGCGCTGTTATGTTTGGTGATCGTGGTCTGCGCCGTATGGCAATCCAGGAACGAAACGAGGGTGCGGATTGACAATCCGCTCCCACGACCGTTGACGCGCCCTCAACCCTCTGGTACGCTGAACACGCGCCGTGCGGCGCCATCGGCGTAGCGATCGGTCGTTCACGGTTTGTAAGGGGGTTTCGATATGGAGCGACCACTGACCTCACCGGTTGCAGCGCCCGAACGACGGTTTTCGCTGTTTGCGCTGCTGGCCCGAGGCTACGATTGGATCGCGGCCCCCCACCGGCGCCACGCCGCCGAACAGGTGATGGTGCAGATCGCCGCCTGGGGTCTGATGCTGCATCTGGGCCTGATCGCTCTGGCGTGGCTCGTCGGCGGGTCTCTCGAAGACCTGGTTGGGCGCAACTGGCTGGCGGCCCTGTATACACCGTTTGCCGCCATTCTGATATTCGAAGTGCTATTGCTGGTTCTGGCCATCCCCGAGTCGACCACGCGGGCCATGGCTTTGCAATTTCAGATCATTTCACTGATCGTGATTCGAAATGGCTTCAAGGACCTCGCCGGTCTGGAACACCTTGGCCGCTTGCTGGAAGATCCCGAGGCGCAGATCCGCCTCGGTCTCGACATCGTCGGCGGGGTGGTCCTGTTTGGCCTGGTGTCGGTGTTTTACTGGGTGGCGGGGTGGCCGTCGGCGCACCAGCAGGCCCTGCGCACGCCCAGCCCGGTTCTGGCGCGCTTCATCGAACGGAAGAAAGCGATTGCGTTCGTCTTGAGTCTGGTGTTTGCGGCGCTGCTGGGCAGCACGCTGATCCAGTGGGTGCGCGACGCCTGGGCCGTCCTGTCGGGGGTCGCCACAACCCTGCCGTCCCTCTCGCCGACCACGCCCTTCTTTCAGACATTGTTCGCTATCATGATCGTGGCCGACATCCTGATCCTGGTGCTGTCGCTGCAACTTTCGGACGCCTACCAGCAGGTGTTTCGCGGGGCGAGTTTTGTGCTGGCGACGATCCTGCTGCGGGTGGCGCTGTCGGCCGAGCGCCCTCTTCAGGTGGGGATCGCGATCCTGGCCGTTCTGTTCAGCATTGCGATCCTGGCGATCTACAAGAAGTGGGCGCGCGATCCATGGGAAACGCCGCCTGAGGCGAACGAGGAAGCGCCGCACGGGTAAGGCCATCCGGGTGCGCGGGCCGGGGTCTGGGGAAACCTGGTTTCCCCAGGCCCCGGCTCCACACCAACGGGATAAAAAAGGTTGTTTCTGGGAGGGCTGCACCCTCCCAGACCCTCCCACGGGGTGGGGTATGGGGGAACCTGGTTCCCCCACGCCCCTGCGCACGGGCTGCGCCCTCCCAGACCCTCCCGCGGGCGGGGGTATGAGGGAACCTGGTTTCCCCATGTTCACGTTAGATGCGGTGAGCGGGGACGCTGCCGCAGGCCCGTTCAGGGCGTCGTTCCCATGATCTCAGCGAGCTGGTCGGCGGTTAGAGAAAAGGCCCGGGCAAAGCCACCGATGTAGCGCGCCGATTGGGCTTCGAGACGGAAGAGGGTGAAATCAGGAAAGCTGAACAGGTATTCCTGCTGGGGGAGGCGCGTCAGATAGGCCGCGCGGGCGGCGGGATAGGCCGGGTCATCCGTGAGCAGCGGGATGGCCCGGCACTGGATGGTGACGCGGGCGAGGGCCTGGGGATCGCCGGCGCCGGCATCAGGCTGCATCACCAGCAACGAGGCGCGCGGGTCGGCGCGCAGGTGCCGCGTATGGGCCGACAGGCCGCTGACGTGGATGAGGAACGCCGGCCCGGTTGCGACGGGCCACTCCGGGGCGTAGAGCACCATTGACACGAACGGCGCGCCGGCGTCCACCGTTCCCAGGGCGGCCTGGCGATGGGTCACGATGAGTTCGCGGAGGGAGGCACGATCTTCGGACTGCATAGGTTCCTCATATCTCAGGATGCACGCGGTGGGGTGGCCCCCCGGCTGCACGTGAACAACGTACAGCAATCCTACGCCGCCCCCTCCCTCATTCTCCCCGCTGGGGGAGAGAACCGGGCTCCTCCCCCCGGCGGGGGGAGGCTGGGAGGGGGCGGAACGCTGCGAATGGTGAACCTCCCGCGCCGCACCTGACCGATCTGGGCCTCACGGCACAGGTAGGATTGCTCTATGGTCTTTGAGAAATTCATCCGCTATTCCGGGCTGGCCGTGGGGCTAAAGCCCTCGGCTATGGAATGCGAAGCCCGCCTGCGCGGGCTAGAGCGGATTATTTCTTCAAAGACCATAGAGCAATCAGAAATCAAAAATCAAAACTCCGAAATAATATTATACCCGCTGGCGCGAGCGAGGAGGCAACCCTGAGTACGCGTGAGCGCTTCTCTCGAGAGGAATGGGCCGATCTCTGCACGGCGCCGTTCGCAGCGGGGATGTACGTGGCGACGGCGAGCGGAGGGCGGGTGCAGTACACGCAGGAGATGACCGCTCTGGTGCGGGCAGTGCGCCGCAGCGTGGCCGACGGCGGCCCGATTGCAGCGGCCATTGGCGCGGAGTTTGGCGGGCGTTTCGGCAACCAGCTCGGCACGGGCGAGGCGGCGCTTCTGCCCCACGAGCGCGGTGAAATGCTGGCGTTGTTGCGGCGCGCCGGAGCGGCGCTGGCGCGCGCGGGCAACGCCGAGGCCCCCGCCTACCGGCGCTGGGTGTATGGCCTGGCGGCCCACGTGGCTTCCACGTCCAGCGATGGGGGGATGTTCGGGCTGGGCGGCCGGGCCGTCACCGCGGCGGAGCAGGCCGCATTGAGGGATGTGGCCGAGGCGTTGGGGTAGCATGCGCGTGATGCAAAGGATCACGGTGATGGGAATGCCGGTCTATGAGATGGCGATCATCGGCGCGGGGCCGATTGGCATCGAGCTGGCCGTGTGTCTGCGGCGGGCGGGGGTAACGTACCTGCACCTCGACGCCGGGCAGATCGGCCACACCATGACATGGTGGCCACGCAACACGACCTTTTTCAGCACCACCGAGCGCCTGGCCATCGCTGGTGTACCCGTTCCCAACAACCACCAGAATCGCATTACCGGCGAGGAGTACCTGGCCTACCTGCGGGCGGTGGTCGAGCAGTTCGATCTGCCGATCCACACCTACGAGCCGGTTACCGATGTGAGCCGTGACGCCGAGGGCTTCACCCTGATCACCGCGCCGCTCGCCGGCCAACGGCGCTACCGGGCGCGACGGGTGGCCCTGGCCATCGGCGACATGCACTACCCCAACCGGCTGAACATCCCCGGCGAGGATCTGCCGCACGTCTCGCACTACTTTCGCGATCCCCATGACTACTTCCGGCGCCGTTTGTTGATCGTCGGCGGCAAGAACTCGGCCGCGGAGGCAGCGCTCCGCTGCTGGCGCGCCGGGGCGCGGGTGACGATCAGCTATCGCCGCGCCCGTTTCGATGAACGGCGGATCAAGCACTGGCTCCTGCCCGATCTGGAGGCGCAGATCGAGGCCGGAACCATCGCCTTTCTTCCCGAAACCGTTCCCCTGGCTATCTACCCGGGGTATGTCGAACTGGCGCGCACCGAAGACGGGCTGCCGGTAGATGGGCCACCCCTTCTGCGCGAGACGGACTTCGTGCTGCTCGCCACCGGCTTTCGCGGCGATCAACGCCTGCTCGAGCAGGCCGGCGTGGACCTGCGGGGGCCGAACCGTGTTCCTGTCTTCGACCCGGAGACTATGGAGACGAATGTGCCGGGCCTCTACCTGGCGGGTACGGTGGCAGCGGGCATTCAGCAGCGGTACACCATTTTCATCGAGAACAGTCACGAGCACGTGGGGAAGATCGTCCGCGCCCTCACCGGCCAGTGGCCCGTGGCCCTCGGGGACGTGCCGGCGCGCAGCTATGGGCTGGCCTTTGAGCGCTACGAGGCCAATTAGCGCTAAGGGACCAGACAACAACGCCGGGCGGATCAGGCGATCCGTCCGGCGTTGCGGCCCAAAAAAGGGGCGTAGCCGGGGGGGACCAATGTCCCTTTCGCCTCTATCATCAGAGACTACCGGCTACGTCTGGCTATAGGATAGCACATGTCAAGCGCCAGATCGAGTATCAGCGCGATCACCTGGAGTTGCAGGGACGCAACCGATGGCGCATTACGCCTTCAGTAACTGCCGGCGGGTGATCAGCACGACGAGGGCAAACGTTATCACCGCAATCAGGCCGAGGCCGATCCAGGTCCAGGGGTTGGGGGCGATGCCACGCAGCATCACGTCCTGGAACCCGGCGAGGCCGTGGGTCATGGGGATGGCGTAGGCCACCACCAGGGCGGGCCAGGCGAAACTGTCCAGGGCGATGAAAAAGCCGCTGAAGAAGATGGAAAGCAACAGCGAGATCATGGCCAGTTGAATGGCCTGGCTATCGGAGCCGGAGAGAGCCGAGATGAGGAAGCCGACCCCCAGGGAGGCAACGATGAGGAGCAGGATCAGCGCGGCAAAGAGCAACCAGTTGCCCAGCAGCGGCACGCCCAGGAGGGTCATGGCCACGATCAGCGCCAGAGTAGCCAGGCCGATGAAGACGGTGTAGCCGAGGTACTTGCCCAGGATCAACTGGGTCAGGTTCACCGGGGCGACGCGGAAGACCTCGAAGGCGCCCATGAGCCGCTCGCGCACCAGGGCCAGGGCGCCGAGCGTCACCGCGGTGTGCTGCACCAGCAGCGCCAGCACCCCGGGCGCGTAGTAGACCACGGCGGGGTAGGCGCCGCCGCGCACGTTGCGGTAGCTCTGGGTCACCGGCGAGACCAGGCGCTCCGGGGGCGTGTTGACGAAGATCTCCAGGCTGCCGTTCAGCGCGCGCAGGTCATTCTTCGCCGCCGCAATTTCCGCCAGCGCCTCGGTGAGCTTATTGTCGGCGATGGCCCGGTCAATGCGGTCAAGGTTCGTCTTCAGGCGCTCGATGGTGGGGCGGAGCCGGGCGCTCTCGCCGCCCTGGGCGGACAGAAACTCCTGCGAGGGCAGCGCCTGCTCCAGGGCCTCCAGGGTGGCGCGGATCTCGCCGATGTCGCGCCGGGCGGCCTGGGCGCGCGCCTCGACCACCCCACGTTCCAGTTCGCTCACTTTGCCCTCGGCGTCCACCACGCGCACGCGAATGGAGGAGGCCTCCCGCTGGGCCTCGGCGGCCGTGGCGCGCAGGATGGCCTTGTTGATCTCGTTCACCTCGGCGTAGGCCAGATACTGGATCCAACCCTCCACCAGGGGATTGATCGCGTTCGAGACGAACTCGATTTGAGGAC
>DAOTYR010000390.1:0-7376 GCA_034434655.1 Chloroflexaceae bacterium | reverse complement strand
CTTTAACTTTTAACCATTCTTAACCCAAAAAGTTAAAACCTGTGCTACAATACGAGCGATTGAGAGAGAGCAGCTATGTCTACCCTCTATGCGCTCCTGGGCGTTGAACCCGACGCGAGCCAGGAGGCCATTGAGCGCGCCTATGCCCGGCAGCGGGTGCGTTACGCCCCGGAACATGTGGCTGAACTCGACCCGGAGTTGCAGCGGGTGGCAGCCGAACGCAACGCGGAGCTCGAGCGGGCCTATCGCATCCTGGGCGATCCGGAGCGGCGGCGCCAGTACGACAGCAGCCTGGGAGGCGCCAGGGCGCCGGGCAAGGGGCCGCAGCGCGGGTTGACGCCGCGTGAACGCAGGTTTGCCATTGCCGGCGCGCTGCTTGCCGTGGGGCTGATCGCCCTGTTCTGGGTGCTAACCGGTCAAGATGACGCGCCCCGCGGCCAGGCCATGAGCGAGATGAACCGGCCCGCCCCGCTGTTTACGGCCCCCGCGCTCGACGGCGGGACGGTGCGCCTGGAAGACTATCGTGGCCAGGTGGTGTTGCTGAACTTCTGGGGCACCTGGTGCGAGCCGTGCAAACGCGAGTTGCCTGCGCTGCAAGCCGCCCACGACCAACTTGGCGGTGAAGGGTTGGCCGTCATCGGCGTCAATCTGACCGATGACGAGCAGTTGCAGGGCCGCAACACAGCCCAGATAGCGGCCTTTTTGAGCCAGTTCGGCGTGACCTACCCCATCGCGCTGGATCTGGAGGGTGCGATTACCAACGACTACCGGGTCTTTCCACTGCCGACCAGCTTCTTCATCGACCCGGAAGGCGCCATTCGCTATGTGCACATCGGTGAGTTGACCCTTGCCGACGTGCAGGCTACGTTTATCCGGATGCGCGGCGAAACGGCGGGGCGTTCGCCGACGTAAGTGTGAGGCGAACAGATGGATCAACGCACCATTCTGGTAGTTGATGATGATGATGGCCTTCGTGAGCTGATTCGCATTAATCTGGAGCATGAAGGGTACGCCGTCATTCAGGCAGCCAATGGCGTTGAGTGCGTGCAGGGGGTGCGAGAACACCGGCCCGATATGGTGATCCTCGACGTCATGATGCCCGAGATGGACGGGTTGGAAGCCTGCACGAAGGTGCGTGAGTTCTCACAGGTGCCCATCCTCATGCTTACTGCCAAGACGCAGAGCGAAGATGTGATCACCGGGCTGGATCGGGGCGCCGATGATTACCTGGCCAAGCCCTTTAATATGGAAGAACTCTCGGCGCGCATCCGCGCCCTGTTGCGCCGCGTGCCGCCCGCCAACCGGCCCCTCATCGCTGGCGAGGGGCAGGTCAGTATCGATCAACAGAAACGCGAAGTGTGGGTGCGCGGTCAACTGGTGGATCTGACGCCGATTGAGTATAAGTTGTTGATTGTTCTCGCCGAGAAGGTGGGCGAGGTTGTCGGGCACGATATGTTGTTGCGGGCAGTGTGGGGCCAGGAGTATACCAAGGATAACAACGATTACCTCAAGGTCTACATCTGGCACCTGCGGCGCAAGATCGAAGAGGATCCCCGCAATCCCAGGATCTTGACCACCGAGTGGGGCATCGGCTACCGGCTCATGCCGTAGTTGACAGTCATGCTGCTGCGTGCTATACTCATGGCCGCAGCGCGGGCGTAGCTCAGTTGGTAGAGCGCTACCCTCCCAAGGTTGAGGTCGCGAGTTCGAGTCTCGTCGCCCGCTCCAGTTCAGGCCGTATGCCTCAGGCATGGTTTCCCTGTGTGGCTCTGTACGTAACAGGTGTAGAGAGGTGCGGAGGGCCAGTCCCTCCGCAATTCCTTTGTTCCACGCCCCCCTCCAACGGTAACATAGGCGTGAACCATGTCTTATGTCAACTTATGGTCTTTGAGAAATTAATTCGATATATCGGGCTGGCCGTGGGGCTAAAGCCCTCGGCTACGGAATGCGAAGCCCGCCTGCGCGGGCTATAGCGGATTATTTTTTCAAAGACCATCAGTTGAACGAAGTGCAGGCGCACCTTTGCCAGGTCCGATGGGGAGGCCATACACGGCAATCTACAATCCGAAATGGTATTCGAGCCGTTGCGCCGCAGCCGTTGCAGCGCGACGGCTCTCTTGTTACCGGACCGTCGGGCAGCCGCAGGAACCGGGTTGCGCCATCCGCCTGTAACGGTGAGATGCCGGGGCGAAAGATGCTTCGCCGCGCCATCCAGGGGGCAAGCCAATGCATACCAGGCATCGCGACGCGCAGGGCAAGCCGAAGTATACCAACCGCCTGATCAATGCCGCCAGTCCCTACCTCTGGCAGCACGCCCATAATCCAGTGGACTGGTACGAATGGGGCGAGGAGGCCCTCGAACGCGCCCGGCGCGAAGATAAGCCCATCCTGGTGAGTATCGGCTATGCCGCATGCCACTGGTGCCACGTCATGGCCGACGAGAGCTTCGATGACGAGGCTACTGCCGCGATCCAGAACGCGCTGTTCGTCAATATCAAGGTTGACCGCGAGGAGCGGCCCGATCTCGACAGCCTGTACATGGCCGCGGTCCAGGCGATGACCGGCCAGGGCGGCTGGCCGCTGAATGTCTTCTGCCTGCCGGATGGCACGCCCTTTTTCGGCGGCACCTACTTTCCACCCGATGCGAAGGCCGCCCGCTACCGCGCGTCCAGTTGGAAACAGGTGCTCGAGCGGGTGGCCGAGGTCTATCGCACCCGCCGCGACGAACTGGCGGCCTCGGGCACGGATCTGGTGAACCATATCAGGCGCCTCGCCAGCGCCGGCGCCGCCGAGGGCGCCACCCTGCCCGACGGCGACACGCTGCTGCACGGCGCCGTGGCCGCCCTCAGCCGGCAGTTTGACCCTCAGACGGGCGGGTTCGGCGGGGCGCCCAGGTTCCCCCAGGCGAACGTGCTCGAGGCCCTGCTGCGGGCCCACCGGCGCGGCGCGCCCGCGGCCCTGCCGATGCTCGAGTTGACGCTGCAGAAGATGGCCCGGGGCGGCATCTATGACCACCTCGGCGGCGGCTTCCACCGCTACAGCGTCGACGCCCGCTGGCTCGTGCCGCACTTCGAGAAGATGCTCTACGATAACGCCCTGCTCGCTCGCGTCTACCTGGAGGCCTTTCAGGTGACCGGGAGGCCCCTGTACCGCCAGATCGCCGTTGAAACCCTGGCGTACATGGTGCGCGATCTGCGCCATCCCGAAGGGGGCTTCTACAGCAGCGAGGACGCCGATAGCCTGCCCTATCCCGGCGCGCCGCATGCCGAGGAGGGCGCGTTTTATGTCTGGACGCCCGACGAGGTGCGCGAGCATCTGGGCGAAGATGCGGCGTTGTTCTGCCACCTGTACGACATCAGCCGCGCGGGGAACTTCGAGGGCCGCAACATTCTCAACCTGCCCCGCGAGCCAGGCGAAGTGGCCCGGGTCACCGGGGCGCCCCTCGAGCGGCTGGAGCAGGTGGCGCGGGAGGGCCGGGAACGGCTCTTCGCCGCGCGCGCGCGCCGCCCACGCCCCTTCCGGGATGAAAAGATCATCACCAGTTGGAACGGCATGGCCCTGCGGGCCTTCGCGGAAGCCGCCTTCCCCCTGGGTTCCGACACGTATCTGGAGATCGCCCGGGCGTGCGCCGACTTCCTGCTGACGCGCCTGCGCCGCAGCGACGGGCGCCTGCTGCGCTCGTGGAAGGATGGCCGCGGCGGGCCGGCGGCCTTCCTGGAGGATTACGCGCTGCTGATTGACGGCCTGCTGGCCCTGCACGCCGCTGACGGCGACCCGCGCTGGCTCGCCGAGAGCTTCGCGCTCGCCGACGATATGGTCGCGCTATTCTGGGATGATGCCATTGCCGGCTTCTACGACACGGCGCGCGACCATGAGGCGCTGGTGGTGCGACCGCGAGACGTGGGCGACAATGCCACCCCCTCCGGCAACTCGGTGGCTGCCGAGGTGCTGCTGCGCCTGGCGGCTCTGCGGGGGCGCGATGACTACCGCCAGCGGGCCGAGACGCTGATCGCCGGGCAGGCGGGGATGCTGGCCCGCTTCCCCGCCGGTTTCGGGCGGCTGCTCTGCGCCGCTGACCTGGCCACGGCGCCGGTCAAAGAAGTCGTGATTGCCGGTAGGCCCGAGGCCGAGGATACGCGGGCGCTGCTGGACGTGGCGCTGGGGGCATACCGCCCTCACATCGTGGTGGCGCGCATTTGCCCGGGCGACAGCGACGCCGCGGCCCTGACGCCGCTGCTGGCCGGGCGTGAGGCCATTGGCGGCATGGCCACCGCCTATGTCTGCGCCGGCTTCGTGTGCCAGCTTCCCGCGCAAACGCCGGTGGCGCTAGCGGAGCAGTTAGGCTGATCGCTGGCTATGCTGCGTGATGCCTCGTCCAATGCCACCTTAGCCGTTCACGCGGCTCCGCCGGACACGAACAGGAATGAAAAGACGTTGTTCCTGGGAGGGCCTCGCCCTCCCCAACCCTCCCGGTGGGGAGGGTTGGGGGAAACCAGGTTTCCCCGTGCCCCTGCTTTGAGAGCTACTCGCCCACACCCGCCCACGGGGTAAAGAAGGGGCAACCCGGTTGGCCCCTTCCCCCGGCGCGCGGGCTGCGCCCGCCCAACCCCGCCCGCGGGCAAGCAGCAGTCACAGGCCCGGGTGCGTGGGCCTCCGACCCGCATCCGCGCGGGGGTTGCGCCCGCCCAAACCCTCCCAGTAGGGAGGGGAAGGAGAAACCGGGGTTCCCCTTCCCCCGGCGCGCGGGCTGCGCCCGCCCAACCCCGCCCGCGGGCAAGCAGTGGTCACAGGCCCGGGTGCGCGGGCCTCCGGCCCCGCGTCGCCAGGATGCGGCCGATGGCAACCGGTTGGGCGTAGACGGCGGCAGGCCGATGCACTTCCTGCACATCAACCAGCTCTACAACCGCGCCTCGGGGGCCTCGCGCTACTTCATCGAGATCGGCGAGCGTCTGGCGCGCGAAGGGCACCGGGTAACCGTGCTCAGCACGGACGCGCTGGACCTGGAGCACTTCTGGGCCGCCGGGAAAGCCACGCTTGCCGAACGCGAAGCCGGGCATAACGGGGTGCGGGTGCTGCGCTTCCCGGTGCGGCGCCTGCCCGGGCCGCCGCTGGTCTACCCGGTGTTGCGCCGGCTGATGGTGGAGATCGGGCGGCTTGGCCGGACGACGGCGCCCCTGCTGCGGCGCATGGCCACGCTGACCCCCCGCCTGCCGGAGATGGAACGCTACCTGGCCAGCGCCCCCGAACTGGCCGACGTGGCCCTGGTGCACACCACCAACATCACCCTGGACTTCGCGATCGTGCCCGTGGCGCGCTGGGCGCGGCAGCGCGGCATTCCCCACCTTTGCACGCCCTTCGTGCACCTCGGCGAGCCAGACAACCCGCAGATCGTGCGCTACTACAGCATGCCCCACCAGATGGCGCTGCTGCGCGCGAGCGATGGCGTGGCAACCATGACCGACCTGGAGCGCGACTTTCTGGTGCGGCGAGGCGTCGCAGCGGAGCGGGTGCGCGTGGTTGGGGCGGGAGTCGATCCGGCGGAGGTAGCCGGCGGCGATGGCGCGCGGTTCCGGGCGGCCCACGCGATCAGAGGGCCGATGGTGCTGAGCCTGGGCGCGGCAGCCTTCGACAAGGGCACACTGCACGTGCTGGAGGCACTGCGGCGGCTGTGGGCCGCCGGGCAGGACGTCACCTGGGTGCAGTGCGGCCCGCTCCTGAGCCACTTCGAGGAGCGCTACCGCCACCTGCCCGCCGAGGAGCGCGCCCGCACGCGCGTGCTGGGGTACGTGAGCGACGCGGTGCGGCGCGACGCCCTGGCCGCCGCCGACGTGTACGCGCAACCCTCGCGCACCGACAGCTTCGGGATCGCCTATCTGGAAGCCTGGTGCTACCAGGCGCCGGTCATCGGCGCGCGCGCGGGCGGCGTACCCGCGGTCATTGACGACGGCGTTAATGGACTGCTGGTGCCCTTTGGCGACGTCGCCGCCCTTGCCGACGCCATCGTATACCTGATCCGCGACCGGGATGCGGCGCGGGCCCTGGGCGCCGCGGGCCGCGCCAAGGTGCTGCGCATGTACACCTGGGACGCCGCCTACGCCCGCGCGCGCGGGTTCTACTTCGATCTCGTGGGTCAGCGTTTGCGCAATGCATGACGCTTCCCTCACCTGAAGCAACGCCTTTTTCAGAGCCTGTTCATCAGCGCGGGCTACAGTTGGTTACGCAAAGGGGGACGATCTGTGGCAGTGAGCACCGCGTCGGGGCCGGCACGCAATGACATTGCACCACCCATCCCAGCATCCCCCTTGCCGCGTGCCGGAGGTGAGCGCTGCCACAGATCCCATGCACACCCTGAATTGCTCAAAGACCATAAGGGGCCGGCAACGCGCCCGCCCCGCCGTGTTACAAGACAGGACCGCGCAACTCCTGTTAAGAGAGCGTTACTATTTCGCTCTTGAATCGCCGTCTCCGCCGTAGTACAATTCCCGGGAAGAAGTATTTCTACTCCGCGCCAGTTCGCCGGAGGGATCCACCTATGACGGGTCCGCCGGCACAAGCAGCGCACTGCAACACGGCGTCGTGTTGCGGCGGCAGGAAGTGGCAAGCGATGGAGCTAACCCGCGCCAACACTTCAATCCGCGCGATCTGGTGACAGTCATCAAAGCCCTCGGCCTCCATGTGCCCGAGGGCTTTGGCGTTTCGAGCGAACGACACGGGCGCCGTTGCGCCCCCGTACGAACGATGGAGGACCACGATGGAACTAACCGTCAAGAGCCGCAATGGTAAGATCACCGAGCGCCAACGCCAGCACATCGACGAGAAACTGAGCAAACTCGCGCGCTATATGGACGGGATCACCAGCGCCACCGTCGAGGTCCACACAGAAATGCAGCGCAACGCCGGCGAGATGCACCGGGTGCAGGTTACTCTGGTGGGTGAGCACGGGGTCTATCTCCGCGCCGAGGAGCAGGCGCCAGATCTGTACACTGCGGTTGACGCGGTGCAGGAAGTGCTCCAGCGACAAATCACGCGCTACAAGGAGAAATACTGGCGGCGTGGACGGCCGCGCCGGCCCGTCGAGCCGGTGGTCGAGGCCGAACCGCTGGTGGCCGTCGCTGAACCTGAAGCGACCGTAAGCGAGGAGCCGCCGGCGCCGGCGGTGATTCGCACCAAGCAGTTCAAGCTCCGCCCGATGTTCACCGAGGATGCCATCGAGCAGATGGAACTGCTCGGCCACAACTTCTTCGTCTTCCAGGACGCCGAAACCATGCGCATCTGCGTGCTCTACCGCCGCCGCGACGGGGCGTATGGGCTGATTGTTCCCGAAGCTTCCTGATCAGCGCGCAACCCTAACGTGAACATGGGGGAACCGGGTTCCC
>DAOTYR010000389.1:0-3518 GCA_034434655.1 Chloroflexaceae bacterium | reverse complement strand
GCGATACCGCGGCTGCCACATGGCCGCCTCGATCCGTGGCCCGAGTTCATCGTCGGCGATGGGAGGCGCCACACCCTCGGCCATGGCCGCGCGGGCGACGGCATGGGCCACGTCGCGGGAGATCTGGCGCACGTCCTCCAGCGCCGGGTAGAGCGCCTGCCGCGGATCGCGGCGGATGGGCGCGCGGGCGCTCAGGGCCCGCGCCGCCGCGATGAACATACCATCGGTCACGCGGCGCGCGCCGCTGACCAGCACCCCCAATCCCACGCCGGGAAAGATAAAAGCGTTGTTGCATTGCCCGATCGGCACGCTCTGCCCATTGACATGCACCGGCGCGAACGGGCTGCCCGTGGCGACCAGCGCGCGCCCGTCGGTCCAGGCCAGCACATCGGCGGGGCGGGCCTCGCTCTTGCTGGTGGGGTTCGAGAGGGGAAAGATCACCGGGCGCGGGGTGTGGGCGGCCATGGCGCGCACGATGGCCTCGTTGAACGCGCCGGGTTGCGCCGCCGTGCCCAGCAGCGCCGTCGGACGCACCTGCTGTACCACTTCGAGCAAGGGGATGCGCGCCAGGTCGGCATAGCCCCAGGTGGCAACCTCTTCAACGGGGTGGGCGTAGATCTGCTTGGCCGGTTCCAGATCGGCGCGCCCGCTATGCACCAGGCCGCGGCTGTCAACCAGCCAGATCGCCGCCCGCGCCTCGGCCAGGCTGCGGCCCGCGTGGACCATGGCGGCCACGATCTGGTCGGCAATGCCGATGGCCGCCGAACCGGCCCCCAGAATGACCACGCGCTGTTCGCCGAGGGGGATGCCGGTGATGTCGGCGGCGGTGATCAGCCCGGCCAGGGTGACCGCGCCGGTGCCCTGGATGTCGTCGTTGAAGGTGCAGAGCTGGTCACGGTAGCGCTCGAGCAACCGGGCGGCATTCTGTTTGGCGAAATCCTCCCATTGGAGAATGGCATTGGGGAACAGGTGCTTGACCGCCTGCACGAAGCTCTCGACGAAGTCATCGTACTCGGCGCCGCGCACGCGCTGGTGGCGCCAGCCCAGGTACAACGGGTCCTCGAGCAGTTCCTGGTTGTTGGTGCCCGTATCGAGCACGACCGGCAGCGTCGTGGCCGGGTGAATGCCCGCGCAGAGCGTGTAGAGCGACAGCTTGCCCACGGGGATGCCCATGCCGCCGACCCCCAGATCGCCCAGGCCCAGGACGCGCTCGCCGTCGGTCACCACGATGACCCGAACGTCTTCAATCGGGGCATGGCCGAGCATCGCGGTGAGATGCTGGCGATAGGGATAGGCCAGGTAGATGCCGCGCGGACGCCGGTAGATGTGGCTGTACTGCTGGCAGGCCAGCCCGACGGTGGGAGTGTAGATGATCGGCAACATCTCGCTGATATGGGCCTGCACCAGGGCATAGAAGAGGGTCTCGTTGCGATCGTGGAGCGCGGCCAGGTAGATGTACTTCTCCAGGTCGCTCGATTTCTGGCGATAGCTCTCGTAGGTGCGGACGAGTTGTTCATTGAGGGTCGCGACGTGGGGCGGCAACAGACCGAGGAGATGGAACTCCAGCCGTTCGGCTTCCGTGAAGGCGCTGCCTTTGTTCAACAGCGGATTGTCAAGGAGTTGCTGACCGCTGATATGCACGTCGAGGGGCGGCAGGTCGGCGCTCATGGTATTTCCTTTCTCGAGGGAGTTGTCCAGCATCTGTAATCCATCGCCCCGGTGAGTTCTTCGCTGGCCCGCCACAACTCGCGCTGCAAGCGCCAATCGGTGGCGGGTTTTGCTACGCGCCGCGGGCGCCGCTGCACGAAGTAGGCTCCGCTGATCCCCGCCACCTCGGGTGAACTCGCCAGATAGGTTGTGGTCTCGGCACCGGCGGCGGGGCTGATCATCGCCGCGGTGATCAGCCGTTGCAGCAGCTTCTGGTACCACGCCGGGCGCGACCAGAGTTGCCAGATGTTAGTGGCGACGTGGCCGGGATGCAGCGAGTTGGCCATTACCCCCCTCCCCTCCAGCCGCTCCGCCAGTTCCTGCGTCCAGAGTTGCACGGCAAGTTTGGAGGTGGCATAGGCCCGGAAGCCGTCGTAGCGGCGAGTGAGTTGCAGGTCGTTCAGGTCGAGCCGCCCGTAGCAATAGGCGTCGGAACTGACATTGACGATCCGTGCGCCGGAACCCTGGACGAGCAGGGGGATCAGCCCGGCGGTGAGCAGGAACGGGCCGAAGTAGTTTGTGGCCATGGTGCGCTCGAAGCCGTCTTCGGTTTCCTGGCGCTGAAGGAAGAAGGCTCCCGCGTTGTTGATCAGCACGTCCAGCCGGTTGTGGCGCGCGCGCACATCGGCGATGCACTGCCGCACTGAGCGCAGCGAGGCGAGATCGAGCGCGGTCACGCTGATGCGCGGGTTGCCGCTCTCGCGCAGCAGGCTGGCGCACACGCGGTAAGCTTTCTCCGGGTTGCGGCAGGCCAGGATCAGCGTGGCGCCCTGCCAGGCCAGGTTGCGGGCCGTCTCCAGCCCGATGCCGCTGGTCGCCCCAGTGATCAGGATGCTGCGGTCGCGCATCACGATTGTCGCTCCTTCCTCTGAGGTTCGCGCTTCTCAATTCTACACCGGTTGTTCATTTACTGAAATTGACTTATATGAACAGGTGCTGCTAAGGTGAACATACGCCCTCGGCGAGGGGTGTGGGAAACCCGGTTTCCTCATACCCCCGCCCGCGGGAGGGTGTGGGAGGGCGCCGCCCTCGAGCAGGGGTATGGGTTTCCCCATCCCCTCACCCGGTGGGAGGATTTGGGCGGGCACCGCCCTGCGTGATGGGTATGGAGAACTTAATCCGGTATACCGGGCTGGCCGTGGGGCTGATGGTCTTTGAGCAATTAATCCGCTATACCGGGCTGGCCGTGGGGCTGATGGTCTTTGAGCAATTAATCCGCTATGCCGGGCTGGCCGTGGGGCTAAAGCCCTCGGCTACGGAATGCGAAGCCCGCCTGCGCGGGCGAGAGCGGATTATGTATTCAAAGACCATAACGCGGGCCAACCGTGGATGCAACCCACCGGGTTGCGTCCACCGACGAGTGGTAATCCCGACAGCGTTCGGGGCAGTGAAAGACCGCGTATGCGTGAATGTTTCATCGGCATCGATGTCGGCTCGACGACGGTCAAGGTGGTGTTGCTCGACGAGAGCGGCGCATTCCTCGCCCACCGCTACCGCCGCTCGAATGGACGTCCCCGCGCCACCTTGATCGCCTGCCTGCGCGATCTGGCCGGGATGTACGACCTGGCGGCCATCGCCGGGGTGTGCCTGACCGGTTCGGGCGGTGAGGCCATCGCCCGGCTGATCGGTTGCCGCCACGTCAACGAGTTGATCGCCCAGACGCGCGCGGTCGGTGCGCTGCACCCCGAGGCGCGTTCGGTGATCGAGATCGGCGGGCAGGACAGTAAGTTCCTCGCCCTCGACTGGGACGCGACGACAGGGCAGATGCGCCTGGTTGATTTTGCCATGAACTCCCTCTGCGCCGCCGGCAC
>DAOTYR010000388.1:0-2797 GCA_034434655.1 Chloroflexaceae bacterium | reverse complement strand
TTAGATGGCTTTCCTGGCCCGCTCGACGGCGGCCGTGAGGGCGCGTCGGGTGTAGACGGCGACCATCGCCCGCCGGTACTCCTCGCTGGCGTGGAGGTCGCCGAGAACCTCCATATCTTCGCCGGCCCGCGCGGCGGCGGCGGCAATGGTTTCAGCGGCGCCGTCACTGCCGAGCATGGCCTGCTCGACGGCGCTCCGGCGCGTGGGGACGGGCCCGGCGCCGGTGACCGCCACGCGGCAGGCGCTCACCTGGCCGCCTGCGAGCCTGACATACGCGGCTGCGCCAACAATGGCGTAGCCGCTGGCCGGGTGGCGGTACTTGACGTAGGCCGCGCCTTCCCCCGCACCCAGGGGAGGGATCACGACGGCGGTGAGCACTTCCGAGGGCGCCAGCGCGGTGGTAAGCATATCGGTGAAGAAGGCGTCGGCGGGGATACTGCGCCCGCCGGCGGGGCCGCGGGCCTCGATCCGCGCGTCGAGGGCCAGGATGAGGGCGGGAGCATCGGCGGCCGGATCGGCGTGGGCCAGTGAGCCGCCCAGGGTGCCCCGGTTGCGCACCTGCGGGTCGCCGATCAGTTCGACGGCCTCGGGCAGCGCCGGAACGGCGCGCCGTAACTCCGCGTGGCGCTCGATCTCTGCCCAGGTGGCGGTGGCGCCGATCCGCGCCATGCCCTCCACCGCGATGCCGCGCAACTCAGCAATGCGCGTGATATCAATCAGCACGGCGGGCGTGGCGAGGCGCAGCTTCATCGCCGGGAGCAGGGAATGGCCCCCGGCAAGGATCCTGGCCTCGTCGCCGAAACGCTCCAGCAAGGCGATAGCTTCGGCGACCGTGGCGGGGGCGTAGTACTCGAAGGGGCAGGGAATCATACCTCGCGCTCCGGGATGGCGGCGGCGTGCAGTTTCTCGGCGGCGTAGCGCACCGCGCGCACGATGTTCTCGTAGCCGGTGCAGCGACACAGGTTACCCTCCAGACCGCGGCGAATCGCCGCGTCGGTGGGATGCGGGTCGCGCCGGAGCAACTCGGCGGCGGCCATGATCATGCCGGGGGTGCAGAAGCCGCACTGCAACCCGTGGTGCTCCCAGAACCCCTCCTGGAGCGGGTGCAACTCGTCGTTCCGGGCCAGACCCTCGATGGTGGTGATGCGCGCCCCATCGGCCTGCACGGCCAGCACGGTGCATGCCTTGACGCTGTCACCATTCAGGTGCACCACGCACGCGCCGCACTGGCTGGTGTCGCAGCCGATGTGGACGCCGGTCAGATTGAGGTGCTCGCGCAGGTAGTGCGCCAGCAGGGTCCGCGCTTCGATCTCGCTGGTGTAGGTTTTGCCGTTGACGGTAACTGAAATCGTTGGCACGCTACCTCCGGTGATTTGAGGGGAAACCAGGTTTTCCCATCCCCTCACCCCGTGGGCGGGTGTGGGCGGGCGCCGCCCGCGCGCCGGGAGATGGGGAAATCGGGTTTCCTCATCCCCCCGCCCGCGGGAGGGTTGGGGCAGGCGCCGCCCTCGAGCAGAGGTGTGGGGAAACCTGGTTTCCCCATCCCCCCACCCGGTGGGCGGGCTGCGCTCATCCAGGAACAACCTTATTTTATCCCATTGGGGAGGCGGGCCAGAGGCCCGCGCACCCCGGCCCGTGCCGATGGCTTCCCCGTGGGCGGGTCTGGGCGGGCGCCGCCCGCGCGCCGGGAGATGGGGCAACCAGGTTTCCCCATCCGCTCACGCCGTAGGCGGGAGTGGGCGCGCGTGGCCCGCACGCAGAGGGATGGGGAAACCGGGTTTCCCCATCCCCCCGCCCGTGGGCGGGTGTGGGCGGGCGCCGCCCTCCCAGGACCAACCTTCGGTGGTGGGCGGCGGAGCCGCACAGATGGCTGAAAGGAAAGACTATCCTATGACCTCGCTTCACCGCCTGATTGCCATCATGACGATCTGGATCGTCACCGGCGCGGTGCTGATCTCGATGTTCAGCGTGTCGTTCCTGGGCGCGATGGCGCCGCTGTGGCTGTTGCTGCTGACGGCGCTGATCATCGGCGGCGCAACCGTTGCCACCGTGGTGCTGGCGCGCGCCGGTTAGCCTTCGTCACATAAAGCGGTATTGGCCGGGTAGCCCGGCGGCTGATGATTGTTCAGAATTGCATCCGGTATGTGGTCCAGCGACAGACGTCGCGCCTTTAGACCGTTGGCTGGTCGTCTGCCTGCGCGGGCCATATCAGAAGATTGTCATTCCTGACTTTCCAGCATCTGCAAGAGGCGCTCGATGCGGGCCTTGAGCGCGGGAGTATCATGGCTGGCAGCTTTCCAGACGATTTCGGTGTCGATATCGAAGTAGCCATGAACGAGAATGTTGCGCATTCCGATGATCTTCGGCCATGCGATTTCGGGGGCCAGGGCGCGCACATTCTCGGGAATGGCCCGTGCCGCCTCTCCAATAATTTGCAAGTTGCGGACGAACCAGCCTTGCAGCAACTCATCCTGTTCGAACGCCGCCTTGCCGCGATGAAGATAGCGTTCGATGGCCGCGATGGCCTCGAGGATGTCGCGCAACCGCTCTCCTGGTTCTCTCATAACGGCACAGCCTCCCGCAGCACCCGCTCCCGAATGCGCGCCTTGAGTCCCCGCTCGGTCACGACGTCCACCGGACGTCCCAGGAGACGTTCCAACTCATACTGAAGCCCTCCCAGATCGAACAGACTCCGGCCAGGCTCGAGATCCACGATGAAATCCACATCGCTCTGCGCGTCGCTCTCGCCGCGCGCCACCGAACCGAAGACCCGCGGGTTGTGCGCGCCATAGGTCGC
>DAOTYR010000387.1:0-15645 GCA_034434655.1 Chloroflexaceae bacterium | reverse complement strand
CGTAATCGGTCATCCCGTGTCCATTGCCTGAATGGCTCGTCCGGCACGTTCGTGCGCGGGATGTCTCCGCTGCTCGTTGCGGGCCGAGTGGCTCGCCCCGGTGGTCTCGCGGGGCGCCGGCGGGGTTCGGAAGGGCCGGGCCCTCGCGAACGACAACCGCCCACCCCCATCAGGGTGGTGATGGTCTTTGAATACATCATCCGGCATAGCCCGCGCAGGCGGGCTTCGCATCCCGTAGCCGAGGGCTTTAGCCCGACGGCTAGACTGGCATAGCGGATGAATTTCTCAAAGACCATAAGCCGCGGGCTAACGTCCGGCAAAGCCGGCCTCCGCCGGCTCGCGAGGCCACGCAGGTGGCCTTCGCATCCGTAGCCGAGGGCTGGTGGTCTTTGAATACATAATCCGGTCCAGCCCGCGCAGGCGGGCTTCGCATCCCGTAGCCGAGGGCTTCAGCCCCACGGCCAGCCCGGTATACCGGTTCATTTCTCAATACCCATCAACCCGACGGAACGAGGCGCCGTGCAAGACTTCACGTCACACCCCCTTGCCCCCCGGAGGGCCCGTGCATTACGATCTGCTGCGCTACCCCTATACCACGCGCCGGGTGCCCCTGCTGGCGGCCAACGGCGTCGTCGCCACCAGCCATCCGCTGGCCTCGCAGGCCGGCCTGCGCATGCTCCAGGCCGGCGGCGGCGCGGTGGACGCCGCCATCGCCGCGGCGGCCTGTCTGACCGTGCTCGAACCGACCTCCAACGGCCTGGGCGGCGATGCCTTCGCCCTGGTGTGGGACGGGGCGGCCCTGCACGGGCTCAATGGCTCGGGGCGCGCCCCGGCGGCCCTGAGCGTCGAGGCGCTGCAACGCGCCGGTCATGCGCGGGTGCCGCCTGAGGGCTGGCTGCCGGTGACGGTTCCCGGCGTGGTCCAGGCGTGGGGCGATCTGCACGCGCGCTTCGGAACGCTGCCTCTGGAGCAGGTGCTGGCCCCGGCGATCGCCTATGCCGAGGAGGGCGCGCCGGTGGCGGCGCTGGTAAGCTTCTTCTGGGAACAGGGCGTGGCGGCGGCGCGGGCGCGTCGCGGCCCGGAGTTCGCCGCCTTTCTGGAGACCTTCGCTCCCGGTGGGCGCGCTCCTCGCGCCGGGGAACGCTTCGTCACCCCCGGGCATGCCCGCACCCTGCGCCTGCTGGCCCGCGAGGGGCCGCGCGCGTTCTACGAGGGGGCCATTGCCGCCGAGATTGCCGCCTTCAGCGCCGCCACCGGCGGCCTGCTCAGCGCCGATGATCTGGCCGCCCATCGCTCCGAGTGGGTGACGCCGATCACCATGGACTACGCAGGCCACACCGTGGCCGAGATCCCGCCCAATGGCCAGGGTATCGCCGCGCTACTCGCCCTGGGCCTCCTCGATGGGCTTGACCCGGGCCGCTTCCCCCGCGACTCGGCCGAGAGTTACCACTTGCAGATCGAGGCCATGAAGCTGGCCTTCGCCGATGTGTTCGCCTACGTGGGCGACCCGGCCATGGCCGCCGTGCCGACGGCGGCGCTGCTCGACCGCGGGCGCCTGGCCGCCCGCCGCGCCCTGATCGGCCCCGTCGCCCGGGATTATGGGCCGGGCGAATTGCCGCAGGGCGGCACGGTCTACTTCTGCGCCGCCGATGGCGCCGGGCGCATGGTCAGCATGATCCAGTCTACCTACACCGGCTTCGGCTCGGGCGTGGTCGTTCCGGGATGGGGCATCGCCCTGCATAACCGCGGCTTCAGCTTCGTCACCGATGCGGGCCATCCCAACCGCCTGGAACCGGGGAAGCGGCCCTTTCACACCATCATCCCCGGCTTTCTGCTCAAGGAGGGCCGGCCCGTGGGTCCCTTCGGGTTGATGGGCGCCCATATGCAGCCCCAGGGCCACACCCAGGTCATTGTCAATAGCCTGACCTACGGCATGCATCCCCAGGCCGCCCTCGACGCGCCCCGCTGGCGCTGGGAACGCGATGGCACGGTGCACCTGGAACTGGAGACGCCGCGTCATGTCATCGAGGGCTTGATCGCCCGCGGCCACCAGGTGCGTGTCGAGGCCGAGGTCGGTCCCTTCGGGCGCGGCCAGATCATCTGGCGCCTGGATACGGGGGCCTACCTGGCCGGCAGCGAGGCCCGCTGCGATGGCTGCGCCGCCGGATGGTAGCGGTGTAACTCCGTGATTTACAATGGTTATTGGGTTGAGAACGATAAACCCGGTTACGATTCGACAACCTAACAATTCGAGTACCCGAAATACCGACCCTCCGGCCAGCCGATAACCCGCCTGTGGTGCTTCCAGCCGCGCCGGGCTGCCGGTTGGCCGGCCATCCTGTCCTCCGATGCTGCCCTGACAGGAGCCGATGATGGCCCGTGAGCCCGTGACCCGGACCTTGCTCGACTTGCTCGACAGCGGCGCCGCTGACCAGCCCGCGATCCTGGCCCCCGGCCGCCCGCCCATAATCTATGCCGCGCTGCGGGCCCATGTGGCCGACCTGGCGGCCCAGTTGCAGGCCCTGGGCCTCGCCCGTGGCGACCGTGTCGCCCTGGCGTTGCCCAACGGCCCGGAGATGGCGGTTGCCTTCCTGGCCGCCGCTACGGCTGCCACGGCCGCGCCCCTCAACCCGAAATACCGACAGGAGGAGTTCGCCTTTTACTACGAAGATACCCGGGCCAGGGCGTTGATCGTCCCTTCCGGGGCGATGCCGGAGGCCCGCGCGGCCATGCTCCCGGGCATGCGGCTGATCGAGGTCGCAACGCGCGCGGATGGCGCCGTCGCTTTCCACGCCGATCACCCCCCCGCCCCCGGCCATACCCCGGATTTCGCCCGCCCCGATGACGTGGCCATGATCCTCCACACCAGCGGCACCACCAGCCGCCCCAAGCGCGTGCCCATCCGCCATCGCAACCTGGCCACGTCAACCGCCAACATCGCCGAAACCTACCAGCTTGGCCCCGCCGACCGGGCCCTCTGCGTGATGCCGCTGTTCCATATCCACGGCATTGTTGCCTCATTGTTGAGCACCCTGGCCACCGGCGGCGCGGTGATCTGCCCGCCCGGCTTCGATGCGCTCAAGTTCTGGCAGTGGGTCGAAGCGTTCCGGCCCACCTGGTACTCGGCGGTGCCCACCATGCACCAGGCCCTGCTCGCGCGGGCCGAACGCAACCTGGCGGCGATCCAGGCGCACCGCTTTCGGTTCATCCGTTCCAGCAGCGCCCCCCTGCCGCCCGTGGTCATGGAACGCATGGAAGCGGTCTTCGGCGCGCCGGTGCTCGAAAGCTACGGCATGACCGAGGCTAGCCACCAGATGACCTCCAACCCCCTCCCGCCCGCCCCGCGCAAGCCCGGCAGCGTCGGCATCGGCTTCGGGGTGGACGTGGGGATCATGGACGAGCGCGGTCGCCTGCTCGCCCCCGGGGCGAAGGGCGAAGTGGTGGTGCGGGGCGGCAATGTTGTTGATGGTTACGAGAATAACCCGGAGGCCAATGCCGCGGCCTTCGTAGACGGCTGGTTCCGCACCGGCGACCAGGGCTACCTCGATGATGCGGGCTACCTGGCCCTCACCGGGCGGATCAAGGAACTGATCAATCGCGGTGGCGAAAAGATTTCACCCCTGGAAATTGACGATGTGCTCCTGCGTCATCCCGCCGTGGCCGAGGCCCTGGCCTTTGCCGTCCCCCATCCCACCCTGGGCGAAGAGGTGCATGCCGCTGTGGTGCTCAAAGCCGAGGCCACCGAACGCGAACTGCGCGACCATTGCGCCCGCTCCCTGGCCGACTTTAAGGTGCCCCGCCGGATCCACGTCCTCGAAGCTCTCCCCCGTGGCGCCACGGGCAAGCTTCAACGCATCACCATGGCCCAAACACTCGGCCTGGCCGAGTAAGACCAGTTGCCGGGACGCGGCTGGCGACGATGCCTGCGCTCCCCAGCGCTTCTAGCACCAGCGTGCCTTGCGCACTCGCAGGAATGAGGTTTCACCCATGGCCACCGTGTTCGCCGACGAACGCCGCCTCAGCCCGTATTTGCGCTTCTCCCGCGCCGAGTGGGCGCGTCTCCGTGATGGCGCTGAATTGCCGATCGCCGAAGAGGAACTCGAACATCTCGTTAGCCTGAGCGACTCGGTTTCGATGCAGGAGGTCGCCGATATCTATCTGCCCCTGACCCGTCTGCTCCAACTGTACTTCGAAGCCTCGCAGCACCTGTACCAGGTTACCAATGTCTTCCTCGATTACCCCTCCACCAGCCGCGTGCCCTATGTCATCGGCATTGCCGGCAGTGTCGCCGTAGGCAAGAGCAGCACCGCCCGCATCCTCCAGGTGCTCCTCAGCCGCCAGTTCGGCGACCTGAAGGTCGATCTGGTCCCGACCGACGGCTTCCTGTACCCCAACCGCGTGCTCCAGCAACGCGGGATCATGCACCGCAAGGGCTTCCCCGAAAGCTACGACCGCCGCCGCCTCTTGCAGTTCATGGCCGATGTCAAATCGGGGGTGCCGCGCCTGGAGGTGCCGATCTATTCCCACCTGATCTACGACATTGTGCCCAACGAGACCCGCGTGATTGATCGGCCCGACATCCTCATCGTCGAGGGGCTCAACGTGTTGCAACGGGGGGGGCGGGCCTCCCGCGCGCCGCAGATGTTTGTTTCCGACTTCTTTGATTTTTCGATCTATGTGGACGCCGACGAATTGCTGCTGCAACAGTGGTACGTCGAGCGCTTCCTGCGCCTGCGCGAGACGGCCTTCCGCGATCCGTCGTCGTTCTTCCGCCGCTACGCCGAGTTGAGCGTGGAGGAGGCGGTGGCGACCGCCCGGCGCATCTGGCGCGAGATTAACTATGTGAACCTGAAGCAGAACATCGAGCCGACCCGCGAACGGGCCGACCTGATCCTCGAGAAGGGCCCGCGGCATACCCTGGAGCGGGTCTATTTGCGGAAGCTGTAAGGTATGCGTATCTGTATCGTTGGCGCCGGGGCGATCGGCGGCTTCCTGGGGGCGAAGCTGGCCCGCGCCGGCGCCGAGGTCACGCTGATCGCCCGCGGCGCGCATCTGGAGGCGATCCAGCGCCAGGGCATCAGCGTTGAGTATGCCGATGGGCAGCGTGAGACGGCGCGCCCGGCGCGCGCCACGGCCGACATGGCCGGGGCCGGCCCCCATGAGTACGTGATCGTGGCCGTCAAGGCCCAGAGCCTGCCTGCCCTGGCCGCGCCGATGCGCGCCCTCTACGCCCCCGACACCGCCGTGGTCTACGCGCAGAATGGCATCCCCTGGTGGTACTTCTACCGCCACGGCGGCCCGCACGAGGGCCGCCGCCTGGAGAGTGTTGACCCCGGCGGGGTGATCGCCGCCAGCACCGAACCCGAGCGCGTCATTGGCTGCGTGGTCTACCCGGCCGCCGAGATCGTCCGCCCCGGGGTCATCCGCCACATCGAGGGCAACCGCTTCACCCTCGGCGAGCCGGATGGCGCTCGCACCGAACGGGTGACCCGCCTGTCCCAGCTCATGACCGCCGCCGGGCTGAAGGCCCCCGTCCGGCCACGCATCCGCAATGAGTTGTGGGTCAAGTTGTGGGGCAACCTGGCCTTCAACCCGATCAGCGCCCTCACCCGCGCTACCCTCGATGCCATCGTCGCCGAACCGCTCACCCGTGCCCTGGCTGTGGCGATGATGGCCGAGGCCCAGCGTATTGCCGAGGCCCTGGGCATCGAGTTCGGCATCAGCATCGAGCAGCGCATCAAGGGCGCCGAAGAGGTCGGGGCCCATAAGACCTCTATGCTCCAGGACATCGAAGCGGGCCGCCCGACCGAGATTGACGCCATGGTTGGCGCGGTGATCGAGCTGGGCCGCCTGGTCGGCGTCGCCACGCCGCATATTGACGCCATCTATGCCACGGTGAAGCTGCTGGAACGCACGGTCGCCCGGGGGTAGGGGTTGCCCGCGGGTCCAACCCGCATCCCCCCGGCCCCAGGGCTGTTCCTGGGAGGACGCAGCCCTCCCAGACCCTCCCACCGGGCAGGGGGCAGGGGAAACCCGGTTTCCCCTGCCCCCTGCTTGAGAGCCTGGCCCTCCCAAACCCTCCTGCGGGCGGGGGTATGGGGAACCTGGTTCCCCTATGGTCACGTGAGACGGTCATGCGTATGGCGCACCACGCTGCGATGCACATGACCTGGGAGCGCGGGCGTCCCGCCCGCGCCACGGCGCCGCGGGCACGGCGCCGCCCCCCTCCCTGACCCGCCCCCACTGGGGCGGGAACCCGGCTCCTCCCCCCAGCGGGGGGAGGCTGGGAGGGGGGCTGAACGCGGCGAACGATGGTCACCCCAGCCCTCCATGCGGCTCCGCCGCACCACGCCGCAATGAACATACGTTTGTTCTTGGGAGGGCTGCGCCCTCCCACACCCTCCCAGGGGCCGGGGCCTGGGTGCGCGGGCCTCCGGCCCGCGTCCGCGGGGGCGTGGGGAAACCCGGTTTCCCCACACCCCTCTTCGAGAGCCTATGTTCACCTCAGGGGGCGTGGATCATCGTCACCCCCACCGCGAACGGCTGCTACGCGATCACCGCGTACCCTTCCTCCGCCCCGTGGCTCGCCGGCGCAGCCTGAGCAGCACTAGCGCGCCCAGGCCGGCCATGAGGACGACGAGGAGCAACGCTACGCGGATGAGCCACAGCCTTACGCGCCGCTCGCGCTCGATCTTCGCCTGGTTGGCCAGTTCCTGCGCCCGTGCCACCTCACCCGCCGCGAACAGTTGCTTTGCCTCGGGCAGAAGGGCCGCCCCGGGCGAGGCGCCTGCTGGCCCGCCGGGCGCCGGTAGGCGGTCGAAGACAGAGGGCGCGAGGCTACGCTCGATCCCGACGAGCACCGGCAGAGCCTGCTCCTGGGCGCTGAGCACCTCCCGCGCCCCGCGCAGGTCGGCGTTGGCGAAGCGCTCGCGCCAGGCCTTCGCGCAGGGCCATCCGTCCCTGGCGCATGCTTGCTCGATCCGGACGGCATCATCGAGCAACGTTTCGAGTTCGCCGAGCGCCTGCGGCCCCGCCGCTACGCCCCGCTGGTTGAACGTCTGGCGCCAGAGCGAGGCGCACTGCGCCCCCAGATCGCCACACCGTTCTTCAAGGGCCTGGCCGCGCTCGAGCATCTCCTCCAGGCCGGCGAGCGCCGTCTTCGCCGCCTCCGGCCCTTCCCGCTCCAGGGCCTGCCGCCACACCGCGCCGCACTGCAACCCCAGGCGCTGGCAGTCTGGTTCAAGCCTCGTATCCATGTCGAGCGCGTCCCTCAGATCGTCCAGGGCTTGCTGCGCGGCCTCCAGCCCCCTCTGGTCCACGGCCTGCCGCGCTACCGCCGCGCAGGGCAGCCCCAGGCGCTCGCAGCCCGGTTCGAGCTGCGCATAGGTGTCGAGCAGGTTCGCCAGATGGTCCAGGATGCTCTTCGCCGCCTCCGGACCTTCCCGCTCCAGGGCCTGCCGCCAGAGGAGACCGCACGGCGACCCGAGGCTCTCGCAACGCGGTTCGAGCTGCGCGGCGGCGTCGAGCAGGCTGTTCAGCGTATCCAGCGCGCCACGGGCGGCCGGCACGTCACCCGTGTTCCAGAACTGGCGCCAGGCAGCCGGGCAGGGCGCCTGGACGCTGGCGCAGCGCTCCGTGGCGCTCCGGGCCAGCGCCAGCGTCTCCTGCGCCACCTGCAACGCGGGCAGGGTCGCGGAGTTCAGCCGGGCGGCTTCTTCGCTGAACGCCGCCGGTATCGCCACGCCGAGTTCCTGGGCAGCCGCGCGGAGGTCGCCATACACGCTGAGTATCTGCGGCGCATCGCGGAGGCGCTCGCGCAACGCCGCCCAGCGTCCCGGGTCAGGCGGCAGACCGCGCCAGAGGGCCGCGCAATCCAGTTGCAGTTCCACGCAGCGCGACCACGTGACGCCGACCTCGTGCAGCACCGGCTCGATCCACTCCAATGCCGCGGCAGCCTCCTGGTGACGCCAGGCGTTCAGGTGCTCGTCCACCGCCGGGGGCAGAGCGATCCCCGCGGCCTCCGCCGCCCTGGTGGCCTGGATCAGCCGCTCGCGCAACGCCGCCCGTTCGCTCAACCGGGCGTCCAGTTCCGGCCCGAAGACCCGCCCGCGCATCAGCGGGCTCAGGTTGGCCCCACTCTCCCGCTCCAGGCGGGTCAGCAACGCCTCGCTGCGCACACCCCCCGGCTGCCGGCTCAAGTCGCCGATCACGCGCCGCAGGGTGTCGGCGCCAGCCGCCGCGGCCAGATCGTGCAACACCTGCGGACCAATGGCGTAGGCGCAGACCTCCGCGGGGCCCGAACCCGGCTGCCAGCTTTGCAGCGGCAATCCCTCACAGGCGCCGTTCGGCGGCAACGATGCGAATGGCACGCCCATCTCCCCCGCGGCCAGGCTGGTGAGGTATTCGGCGTAGGCTTCCACCATCCAGCGTTCGGGAAAGCGCTGCCGGTCGGCCCAGTAGTGGGCTAGTTCGTGGATGAGCGTTGACTCGAGGCTGCGCGGGTGCAGGGTAATCGCATCGTTGCGACTGTCAATGAACCCATCGGCGCCGAGCTCCATCAGTTTCTGGGTATTCTCCAGAAAAAACGTGCGCCGGTGCGACCCATCGAGGCGCACGTCGGTCAGCGAATCCAGCACCGGCAAGGCCCGCGCGGCAAGATCGAGCATCTGCTCGGCCACGATGCTATGCTCGTGGGGCGCGCAGAAGCGCAGTTCCAGTTGGTGCCCCTCGACCGCCACCATGCGCGTCCGCACCCAGTACAACCCCAGGGGGCCGAGGGTGCAGCGGAGGTTTTGCGCCGACGCCGGGCGCGGCGGCAGCGCCACCACAAGCGCCACCCCAACGACGAACCACAGCCAGGCGTACCGCAGCAGCGCCCGGCGCCGGCGGGATCTTGCCATCCTCACCTCTTCGCCGTTGCCTGCCGCACGTCGAAGGTGCCGCATCGTGTTCCTCCCCCTGCGCGATAACGGATGTTTTGATTGTCGGTTGGGCGCGGCGCATCCAGACGGGGGCGTTGTGGCGCCGATGCCCGCAGTTGTGTGGAACCGCGCCTTGCTCGCCATCTATGTATCGGCGCGAGCGTTACACGGGTACCCGTGATCACCCCCGCGCCCTCGCCAGGACTACGTCAACGTCCGGTTGATCGTCCCCGCCGTGGGCGTAAACGCCTCGGCTACCGGTGCGAAGGCCACCTGCGTGGCCTGTCGAGCCCGCGCAGGCGGGCTTCGCAGCGGCTAGCCCGCGGCTTCAGTCGCCGGGCGGACGACGCTGACGTAGCCCCCGCGCCCTCGCGCAAGCGTTTGACCCCTCCCGTTCCAACGTGCTATACTTGGCTCGGTATCGGCTAGCGGAACAGCGCATGAAGCGCCTGGCTGCATAACTCCTGAAAGCGGACGGGGGAACCCGGTTTTTCCGCGACCCTGCCTGAGGAGAGGGTCTGAGAGGGCGTAGCCCTCCCAGGAAGAAAGCGGATACCCTGATTATCCGGACAGGCTCGAAGAGGTGTCCCATGGCTCAACAGACTCGCCTGGTGATCGCCGATGATGAATCGATCATCCGCATGAATCTGAAAGAGACCCTGGTCGGCCTCGGCTATCTGGTCGTAGGCGAGGCCGGCGACGGGGTGAGTGTCATAAATCTGGCCCGCGAACTCAAGCCCGATCTGGTGCTGATGGACATCAAGATGCCCAAGCTTGATGGCATCCAGGCCGCGCGCATCCTCACCGAGGAAAAGATCGCCCCGGTCCTGCTGCTCACCGCCTACTCCGACCGCGAACTGGTCGAGCGGGCGAAGGAGGCGGGCGTGGTGAACTACGTCGTCAAGCCGTTCCGCGAGGCGGAACTGCTGCCGGCGATCGAGATCGCCATGGCGCGCTATCAGGAGTTTCTGGAGATGGACCGGCAGATCGCCGACCTCAAGGAGACCCTGGATACGCGCAAGATCGTCGAGCGCGCCAAGGGCATTTTGATGGATACGCAGGGGTTGAAGGAAGCGGAGGCCTTCCGCAAGATCCAGCAACTCTCGATGAATACCCGCAAGTCTATGAAGGAGATCGCCCAGGCGATCCTCCTGGCCAACGAGATCTAGGCGCCCGTGTCAGAGGTTCCTCAGCCACCCGGAGACGCGCCCGCCGCGTCTCCGTCGGCTATGCAACGGCGCGTGCGGGCGCTTCTCCCGCACGCGCTCACCGCGGCGCTGGCCGTGGTGGTGACGCTGGGCATTCAATCGCTCTGGCTGCGTCCTTCCATCGCGACGCCGGCCCCGACACCCACGGCAGCGCCGGCCACCCCCGCTCCACCTACGGCGGCGCCTCCGCCCACGGCTTCGCCAGCGGCAACGCCGCCCGATAGCAGCGTGGTGCGTCTGGAGGTCCTCGACCTGCAAGCGCAGGACCGCCAGATCTGGAGCGCCCTCTACCTGCTGCGGGCCGCCAGCCAGATTGACGACGCCGTGGCCGCCCTGCAACGCAACGATCTGGTCGAGGCCGACCGCACCCTCCTGACGGCCTATCGCTCCCTGGATCGGGCCTATGCCTACAGCGCCGAGCGCGAGAAGGGGCCGATTGACAACTTCCGGCTCCAACTCAGCCAGATCCGCGATGATCTGCACCTGCGGCCTGAACGCCTCGACCGCCGCCTGCGCCAGTTGCGCCAGTTGATGTTTAGCCTGGTGGAAGAGTAGGGGCGCGCGATCGTTCGCCCCGGGACGAACGCGGGATGGCCCGTCAGCCGTCCATACGGCTCCGCCGCACACCGACGGGATGGAAAATAATTCTTGGGAGGGCGTAGCCCTCCCAAACCCTCCTCCTGCGTGCTGGCCAGGCCCTCCCGCGGGCGGGGGCGTGGGGAAACCCGGTTTCCCCACACCCCGCTCCGAGAGCGTATATTCACGTCAGGCCGGTTTATGCTCGAAATCCACGAAGCGGTACCCCACGCCGCGCTCGGTGAGGATGTACCTGGGATTGGCGGGGTCCTCCTCGATCTTCTGGCGCAGATAGGTGATGTAGAGCCGCAAATAGTGGCTTTCCTCACGGTACTCCGGCCCCCAGACCTTGGTCAGGAGCATCTCGTGGGTTTGCACGTAGCCCGCGTTCTGCACCAGGTGATAGAGCAGGCGGTACTCGGTCGGACGCAGGTTGACCCGCTTGCCATCCACCAGCACCTCGCGGCGGGCAAAATCAATGCTCAGCCGGTCGTCCACCTTGACGAGCGTCTGTGGGACGGGGGGAGCGGCGTAGTGGCGCCGGAGCACGGCCTTGATGCGGCTCACCAGCTCGCGGTGGCTGAAGGGTTTGCCGATATAATCGTCGGCGCCAAGTTCCAGACCGCGCACCCGGTCCTCCTCCTCATCCTTGGCGGTGAGCATCAGGACCGGCACCTGCGAAAACTGGCGGATGCGGCGCAGGGTCTCGAAGCCGTCCATCCCCGGCATCATCACGTCGAGCAAGACGACATCGGGCATATCCTCGCGCACCCGTTCGATGGCCTCGCGGCCGTTGGCCGCCGTCGCCACGCGCATGCCTTCCAGTTCGAGGTTGAGGCGCATGAAGTTCACCATGCGCGCTTCATCGTCAACCACGAGCACCAGTTTATCTTTGAGTTCCGACATAGACACCCTGTCCCCACGGTTGGTTCCGGCCCATCGAGATACCCTGATCGGGCCGGGCCGGGGAGGGGGCCGGGATCGGTAAGGGGTAGCGCATAGGCCGGTGAACGGTTTAAGGCCAATTGTAGCACGGCAATGGCCCCATTCACAAGGTAGGGGGAAACCCGGTTTCCCCCTCCCCCTGCGTGAGGGCGTAGCCCTCCCACCCCTTCCGCGGGCGGGGGCATGGGGAAACCCGGTTTCCCCACCCCCCTCGCCGAGGGCGTAGGTTCACGTGAGACGGTCATGCGCATGGCGCACCACGCCGCGATGACCATGCCCTGGGAGCGCGGGCGGCCCGCCCGCGCCACGGCTCCACGGGCACGGCCCCGGCCCCCGCCCTGACCCGCCCCCACCGGGGGCGGGCACCCGACTCCTCCCCCCAGGGGGGGGAGGCTGGGAGGGGGCTGAACGCGGCGAACGATGGTCACCTCAGTCCTCTATGCGGCTCCGCCGCACCACGCCGCAATGAACATACGGTTATTCTTGGGAGGGCTGCGCCCTCCCACACCCTCCCGCGGGTGGGGGAACGGGGAAACCCGGTTTCCCCGTTCCCCTGCCCCAGCAGCTTATTTTCACGTTAGAAGCGCAAGCCGCCAGGCCACCCACGACGAGGTTCTATGCAACTGGTCATCACGAACGTCTTACTACTAATCATCGCCGGGGGCGTGGGCTATCTGCTAGGGCAGGGCCGGCCCCGGTGGTTCGGGCCGGAGTTCCGACAGCGTCTGTTCGTCGTGGGCTGGATCGTCGCCCTGCTGCTGGCGGGGGCCCTGCGCGCCGCGGCGCTGGTCTACGGGCCGGGGGCTATGTTCGCCATCTTGAGCCTGCTGGGAGGGTTCGCCGCCGGCGTCTGGATGGCCTTGCGCCCGCGCGGGCCGCGCCGCCCCGGACGGCGGCGCCCCTGAGGCGCGACGCGCCCACCCGCGCCGGCGAAGCGGCAGTCGCGCCAGTAGCAGAACGATGAGGACCGCGCCCCACAGGGCCGGCTCGCGCCAGACCTTCGCCAGCCACAGGTAGTGCAGCACCGCCAGCGCCGCCGCGGCGTACACCAGGCGGTGGAGGCGGCGCCACCAGCGCCCCAGGCGCCGCATGGCCCCGCGGGTGGAGGTAAGCGCCAGCGGGAGCAGCAGGGCAAAGCTTGCCAGTCCCGCCAGGACGTAGCGCTTCTCGGCGATGGCATGGCCGATCAACCCCAGGTCGAGCCGGTAATCGGCCACGGCGAAGACCAGCAGGTGCAGACAGACGTACAGAAAACTGTAGAGACCCAGGGGCTTCCGCAGGGCCATGGCCCACGTCCAGCCCAGCAGGCGGTTGAGCGGCGTGCAGGCCAGCGAAAGCATCAGCAGCGCCAGCGCCGCCTTGCCCGTGCGCAGGGTCATATCCTGGATGGGATTGGCCGAAAGGCGCCCCGTGACCGCATCGAGGACCAGCAGGGCGAGGGGCAACAGAGCTAGATGGACGGCCAGGCGCGGCCAGGCGCGCCGCAGTTGGTGCTGATCGGCCACCCCTGGCTCCTCTCCTAGAAGTTCGCCCGCAGATCGAGACCGGCATAGAGCGCGGCAACCTGCTCGGCATAGCCGTTGAAGGGCAGGGTTGGGCGGCGCCCGCCCTCGCCGATGCGGCGCTCGGTCGCCTGCGACCAGCGGGGGTGCGGCACGTCGGGATTGACATTGGCGTAGAAGCCATACTCATTGGGGGCAACCGTCATCCAGAGCGAGCGGGGAGCCTCCTCCACCAGGTCAATGCGCACGATAGCCTTGATACTCTTGAAGCCATACTTCCAGGGCACTACCAGGCGTAGCGGGGCGCCGTTCTGCGGCGTCAGCGCCCGGCCATAGAGCCCCGTCGCCAGCAGCGTCAGTTCGTGCATGGCCTCATCGAGACGCAACCCTTCGACATAGGGCCAGGGGTAGAAGCGGTCGCGCTGGCCGGGCATCTCCTCCGGGCGCAGCACCGTCTCGAAGCGCACATAGCGCGCCGCGGCCAGCGGCTCCACCTCGGCCAGGAGACGCCGAAGCGGAAACCCCAGCCAGGGGATGACCATGGACCAGCCCTCGACGCAGCGCAGGCGATAGATGCGCTCCTCCTGCTCGAAGCGCAGCAGATCCTCGAGCGCGAAGACACGCGGGTGGCGCGCCAGGCCGCCGACGGCCACTTCCCAGGGAGAAACGCGAAAGTCGCGCGCCAGCCGCGCCACCCGTTGCTTGTCGGTGGTGAACTCGTAGTAGTTGTTGTACGTGGTGATCTGCTCAAAGCTATTCAGTCGCTCCCCGGGCTGGCCGGCGCGCGGATCGGGGGGCGCGCCAGGAGTTGCGCCGCAGGCGCCCAGCGCCAGCGCGGCGCCCAGCGCCCCGGCGGCGCCGAGGAAGCGGCGCCGCGAGAGGTACACGTGCTCGGGGGTAATCTCCGATGAAGGAATGCTTCGCATCTGCCAATCCTACAATACACCCACATTCGAATTATCGCCGATCACCAGGCGATATGCCCTGGGCTTGAGCGGGCTGCGGCTGACCTCGACATTGCGCCCGATCAGGCTATCCTCGATGCGGTGGGGGATGCCGCGGATGCTGCAATGCTCCATCACAATACTGTGCTCGATCTCGCTGTCCTCAATCACACAGTTGTGATATATCGACGTAAAAGGACCGACGTACGCGTTGAGGATGCGCGTCTTCTCACCAATGATCGCCGGGCCGCGGATGGTCGAATTAATCACCTCGGCCCCGGTTTCGATGATCACCTTGCCAATCAACTGCGAATCACGATCCACATATCCCTGCACGACAGGCTGCATCTCCTCGAGCACCAGCCGATTGGCCTCCAGCAGATCATCTTTCTTGCCGGTATCGATCCACCACCCCTCATGCACATAGGGATAGACGCTATAGCCGGCGGTCACGAGCCATTGGATCGCATCGGTAATCTCCAGTTCGCCGCGGGCGGAGGGCTGGATGGCGTTGACCGCCTCGAAGATATGGTGGTCGAACATATAGATGCCCACCAGGGCCAGGTCGCTCCGCGGTTCGCGCGGCTTTTCGACCAGGCGCGCAATGCGGCCATCCTCTTCGAGTTCGGCGACACCGAAGGAGCGGGGATCATCAACCTTTTTGAGCACGATTTGCGCATTGTAGGCGCTGCGGCCAAACCCCTCGATCAGCGGGCTGATGCCGCCCTGGATGCAGTTATCGCCAAGGAACATCACGAAACGCTCATCGCCAATAAAATGCTGGCTGATCTTGACCGCGTGGGCCAGGCCCAGGGGCGCTTCCTGGGGAATGTAGGTCACCTTGATTCCCCAGCGCTTGCCATTGCCCACCGCCGCGCGGATCTCATCGCCGGTGTCGCCAATCACGATCCCCACCTCGGTAATCCCCGCATCGCGGATGGCCTCGATGACCCGGAAGAGCACGGGCTTATTCGCCACGGGCACCAGTTGTTTGGCGCTCGTATAGGTGATAGGGCGGAGGCGCGTGCCCTTCCCGCCGCTCAGCACAAGACCTTTCATGCTTGTCCTCTTGCATCATCCAGGCGCCGGTTCACCCCGGCGTTACCAGTTGCAGGGGGCGGGGCGGCCGCGCCGCTGCCATAGGGATTGTACCCGATCTGTGCAACCGTCTAACGTGAAAATAGGCCCCAGAGGTGTGGGGAAACCGGGTTTCCCCACCCCCCCCACCCGCGGGAAGATAAGGGCGCCGCCCTTGCGCAGGGGTATGGGGAAACCGGGTTTCCCCATACCCCCGCCCGCGGGAGGGTTTGGGAGGGCGCAGCCCTCCCAAGAAGAACCTTTTTTCATCCCGTCGGTGTGCGGCGGAGCCGCATGGACGGCTAACGTGAACATAGGCTGCTGGAGCAGGGGTGTGGGGGAACCTGGTTCCCCCATGGTCACGTTAGTCGAAGCGTATATCCCTGACGGTCATGAGCTACGATACCCTTATCATCGGCGCGGGGGCCGCCGGCCTGGCCGCCGCTCGCCAACTGCAGGCCGCCGGTCAACG
>DAOTYR010000386.1:0-1997 GCA_034434655.1 Chloroflexaceae bacterium | reverse complement strand
CCGCGGGGCCGCGTCTGGCGCTGGTCGCCTCGCTGGTGGCGCTGGGGGCGCTGGAGCACTGGTTGCTTGGCCTGCCGGCGCGGCGCCCCGCGACCGTCGCGGCGCGGCAGCCGGTCGAGTAGCCGGGGGTTGGCTGGGACGTGTTCGCATGTCTCCTGGGAGCGCGGGCAAGCTGCCCGCGCTCCCGGCCCAGGTTCACCTCAGACCCCCCATGCGGCTGCGCCGCACCCCGACGGGATGAACATACGATTGTTCCTGGGAGGGCGTAGCCCTCCCAGACCCCCCCGCGGGTGGGGGCATGGGGAAACTCGGGTTCCCCATGCCCCTGCCTGAGGGCTACGCCCTCCCAAACCCTCCCACCGGGCAGGGGGACGGGGAAACCCGGTTTCCCCATCCCCCTGCTCGAGGGCTGCGCCCTCCCAAACCCTCCCACCGGGCGGGGGGATGGGGGAACCTGGTTCCCCCATGTTCACGTGAGATCACGCGCCGCCGGCAACCCGCCCATCGCGGTGGCGGTCAGGGCGGCCCGCTCGACTGCCCGGGCCAGGGTATCGGCGGCGATGCTGCCAAGGACCAGCATATGCGGAGCGGGCCGGCGTCCGGTTGCCAGGGCGAAGACCGTATCCCCATCGAACGGCGTATGCACGGGGCGGATCGTGCGCGCCAGCCCGTCGTGGGCCATCAGGGCCAGTCTGGTCGCCTCGGCTTTGGTCAGCCGGGCATCGGTGGCAACCACGGCGATGGTCGTGTTGCCGTGCTCCTCGCGCCGGGCCCCCAGGGCGGCCTGAAACTGCCCATCGCGCAGGATCTGACCCGCGTCGAGGATGCGCCCGTCCGGGCCGCGCGCGCCAGCCAGCACCTCCCCATGCTCGCGCCAGACATCGCCGAAGGCATTCACCACCGCCAGCGCGCCTACCACCGTGCCATCGGCCAGCCGCTCGCTCCACGTGCCGACGCCGCTTTTCAGCGCCGCCAGGGGCCCCAGGGCCTTGCCCACCGTGGCGCCGATCCCCGCGCCAACGCAGCCCTCGGCCGTATGCGCACCGGCGGCGTCACAGGCGGCGTAGCCCATAGCCGCGTCAGGGAAACGCTCGTGGCTGCCAATCTGCAGATCGAAGATCACCGCCGCGGGCACGATCGGCACCCGGGTGATCCCGACATCAAAGCCCACCCCCCGCTCGCGCAGCCACTGGACCACCCCGCTCGCCGCCGCCAGGCCCATGGCGCTCCCGCCGCAGAGGGCCACGGCGTGGACCTCCTGCACGCTGTTCTCCGGAGCGAGCAGGTCGGTCTCGCGTGTGCCCGGGGCACCCCCACGCACGTCTACCCCACCTACGGCGCCTTCCAGGGTGAGCACCACAGTGACACCCGTCAACGCCTCGGCATCGTGAGCATGGCCTACCAGCACACCGGGAACATCGGTAATGGCCGGCACGATCCACCTCCGTGAACATCGTTACGAACGGCTCACCTCTTCGGCGCGTTGCAAAGCGGGATAACTCGTCGCCGGGATCGTCGGGGCCTGGCGCGACGCATGGGTTCCATCGAAACCGCAGTAGGGGCAGACGCTCCAGGTCAGGTCAATCACGCGATGGCAGGCGTCACAATGTCGGCGCAGAGCCGTCTGGCAGTGGGGGCAGAGGATAAAATCCGGCTCAATCGGGCGCTGGCACTCGGGGCAGACGTACTTCTCCTCGATGTCGCGCCGCAGGTACTCCTGCTCCAGTTCCCGCTCGTAGCGTTCGGCGAGGGTCTGCGGCGGGCGCAGGATGAGGTGCAGGGGAATGCCCGCGAAGGGCAACAGGAGCACCAGGCTGACCGCCAGCACCTGCACCGAGACATCCTCGCTGCGCCGACGAATGTCGCGGTAGGCCCAGAGCACCGATGCGGCCCAGATCAGCACCAGGTAGGCCCCGATCAGGATGCCCAGTAGCTGCAAGATCGGCACCAGGTTCGTCAACAGGTCCTGCAAGGCTTCCATGGTGATATCCGTCTCT
>DAOTYR010000385.1:0-1567 GCA_034434655.1 Chloroflexaceae bacterium | reverse complement strand
GCGCAACGAGAAACGAAAACGAATGGAATGCTTTGTGGAGGGCCGCAGGCCCTCTACCCCTCCACCGCCGTGAACATAAGCCCTCGGAGCGGGGGGTGGGGACACCGGGTTTCCCCACCCCCCGCCCGTGGGAGGGTCTGAGAGGGCGCGGCCCGCACGCAGGGGGATGGGGAAACCCGGTTTTCCCATCCCCTCACCCGGTGGGAGGGTGTGGGAGGGCGCAGCCCTCCCAACCACAACGTTGTTCATCGCGGCGTTGTGCGCCACGCGCACGACTACCTGACTCGTAACACCCGGAGCGTATAATGGCCCCGGGCCGCGGCGTGCCTGCCCCGCAGGGGAATGGGGACACCGGATTTCCCCATCGCCCACCCGGTGGGAGGGTTTGGGAGGGCGCAGCCCTCCCAAATGGACGGCTGGCGACAGGGTGGCGAACGCCCGCCCGGCGGGCAGGGAGATCGGGAAACCCGATTCCCCTCTGTTCATCAGGGTTGCCGAAACATCAATCAGCAGGTATAGTAATCAGCGTCGGTCAGGCCACACGTGGAGGAGCTCCATGAACCTCGATGAAGCGATTAGCGAGATCAGCCGACGGATCCACGCTGCTTCACCGGACGCGGTCGTTCGGGTGACGCGCGTTTCGAGCGAAGAAGCCACCATCCGCGCCTATGCCCCGGTCAGCGAAGAGGGCGCCATCAAAGAGGCGACACACGACTTCACTCTGCAACTGCTGGCTGGCGAAGGGCTTGATGTGCAGGTGCTGGTGTACGATATCGCCACCTCCCTTCCCCCGGAAGAGTGACTGTCCCTGAGAAGGGGGATGGGGAAACCGGGTCTCCTCATCCCCTTACCCGGTGGGAGGGTGGAGGCGAGCAAAGCCCTCCCAGGAGAACCCTTGTATCCCATTGCGGATGCGGGCCGAAGGCCCGCGCACCCAGGCCCCGGCCCGCGGGCGGGCGCAGCCCGCAAGCAGGGGGATGCGGAAACCGGGTCTCCTCATCCCCCCACCCGGTGGGAGGGTGTGGGAGGGCGCAGCCCTCCCAAGAACAAACTTATTTTCATTGCGGCGTTCTGCGGCGGAGCCGCATGGACGGCTGATGTGGATAAACTCCTCAGGTGCCAGGACACACGCAGTGCTTCGCAAGGGCCGCGCCCTCCCCTGAGGGGATCTGGAGCACCCTATGCCTGACACCATCGCCGTGATCCACGGCCCGAATCTGAACATGCTCGGCCAGCGCGAGCCGGCCATCTACGGCCACACCACGCTCGCGGAGATTGACGCCGCCCTGAGCGCCCGCGCCGCCGGCGCTGGCCTGCGCCTGATCAGCGTGCAATCGAACCACGAGGGCGTGCTGATCGACTTCTTGCAGAACGAAGGGCGGAACGCCGCCGGGGTGATCATCAATCCAGGGGCGCTGACCCATTACGGCCTGGCTCTGCGCGACGCGCTGGCCGCGCTGAGCGCGCCGATCATCGAGGTGCATCTCTCCAACGTCTACCGGCGCGAGCCGTTCCGTCACACCTCAGTTGTCGCCCCGGTCGCCACGGGGCAGATCACCGGCCTGGG
>DAOTYR010000384.1:0-2988 GCA_034434655.1 Chloroflexaceae bacterium | reverse complement strand
CGCTCCCAGGCGCAATGTGAACGCCTACCCCGTGTGGTCACCCCTTCACACGGGGTGGCGGTCCCTTACCTCTCGGCGGAAGGTGCCCGTGGTATGCTCCTCCATACGAAAATCGTGAAGTCATGCACAAGGAGCGCGTGCTATGCCGCAGAATCTCGGCACGTCCGACCGTGACATTCGTCTGGTGCTCACGGCAGTGTTCGGGCTGATTGCCCTGTTCGCCCCCTCTGGCGGCGTCTGGCAGGTTGTGCCGGCGCTGCTGGCGCTGGCGATGCTCACGACCGCCGCGGTGGGCTTTTGCCCATTGTACGCCGTTTTTGGCATCAGTACGAACAAGGAAAAAAGCGCTGTCGAGAAGCAATGATGGGAAACCTGCTTCTCTACGCCCCTCCCCTGAGGGGAGGTCCGGGAAAGCGAAGCTCCCAGACGCTTACCGGATAACACGGGATGCGAAGCCCGCCTGCGCGGGCGAGAGCGGATGATGTATTCAAAGACCATATGCCAACCCCAGGCGAAACAGCAGGCGTGAACCTGTGGTATGCCACAATCTTCTTTGATTACGGTAAGTGTGTATCGGCGAAACTACGGCTATCGCTACACCGATCTACCGGTGGATCGGCTCGAAACCTCCGGTCTGATGATTGACTGTAGTGGCAGCTATACCCGCCCCGAGCACTACGATCTGCGTCCGGGGGATATTGTGCGCTGGCGGGCCGGTGATCGGTGCATCGAGGCGGTCATCAGTTCCGTCACTCGCGACTCCGCCTCCGTGCGCGCCGAGTTGTCCGGCGCGCATCTGCTTCCGCCTGACTTTTTTCTCTATTGACAGGATGTGCGGGATGGAGTGATGCGGGGCGGCGTAGCCGCACAGCGACGGGATGAACATCCTTTCTGGGAGGGCTGCGCTCTCCCAAACCCTCCCACCGGGTGGGGGGGTAGGGGGAAACCTGGTTTCCCCCTACCCCTGCGTAAGGGCGAGGCCCTCCCGCGGGCGGGGGTGCGGGGAAACCCGGTTTCCCCACACCACAGCAGGAGAGGAGGGTGAGGAAACCAGCTTTCCCCACTCTCCTGCCCGTGACCGGGCGCCGGCGCCCCGACATCTGCTGGCAAGCGGTAGGGAAACCAGAGTTCCTCGCGCTGCTGGGGGATAAAAATAATACTGGTTCGCGCTCTATCCAATCCAAAAGGAACGCGAACCAATCGCTATCAACTTCTTATTTGCGCTCATGGTACGCGCTGCGCTGCGAACCGTCAATGCAACGACTGGTCATCAAGGCACACCGGGAGATGACCAGTTGTCAATCAACTGGCTGCGGGCCGAGCCTGCGGGCCAGCCCATCCGCCCCAAAGCTCGCGCCGGCGATAGCCGCAAACAATCAGGTTTTCTGACAGTTTGTTCAGCCTGGCGACGCGCGTAGTCGGACACCAGGATTCGCGGGAGAGCCGTGTGCCTCCCGGAGCCTCCCGCGCGGGGCCTACGTTCGCCTCAGAGGTATTTCTCGCCGCGGATCACTTCGGCATCCATGCTGTAGACGATCACGGCGTAATCGGCAAAATAGTGATCGGCGATATAGGCCATGATCCGCTCGGCGACCTCGGGTGAGACCAGCGTCTCAATACGCAGATTGGGGCCTTCCCAACTGCTGGCGTGCACGCCGCGCGTTCCCTCGCCGCGGGCCATCACCAGAGTGTAGCCTCTGGCGCCGAGTTGCCGGAGTTCGCGTAACAGTCGCTCTTCAAGCACCGCTTCGGCGATAATGGTTACCAGTTTGAGTTTCTGCACCGGGCGCCTCCTCCACGGTTGGGCGGAACAGGGGGCCTGGAGGGGCAAGCCTCCTCCACGCCCCCCCTTATAAGGAAGAAGTCTCATCCCAGCCGTCCATGCGGCTCCGCCGCACACGAACAGGATGAAAATAGGTTCTTCTTGGGAGGGCGCAGCCCTCCCAAACCCTCCCACCGGGTGAGAGTACGGGGAAACCTGGTTTCCCCATACCCCTGCGTGAGGGTGATGCCCTCCAGCGGGCAGGGGCGTGGGGAAACCCGCTTTCCCCACACCCCTCGCCGAGGGCGGATGTTCACGGTAGCCGTCTATGCGGCTGCGTCGCACACCGACGGGATGAACATCCTTCCTGGGAGGGCGTAGCCCCCCCAAACCCTCCCACCGGGTGGGGGGATGGGGAAACCGGGTTTCCCCGTCCCCCTGCGGGGCGGGGGCGTGGGGAAACCCGGTTTCCCCACACCCCTCGCCGAGGGCGTATGTTCACGGTAGCCGTCTATGCGGCTCCGCCGCACCCCGACGGGATGAACATCCTTCCTGGGAGGGCGTAGCCCTCCCAAACCCTCCCACCGGGTGGGGGGATGGGGAAACCCGGTTTCCCCACAACCCTCGCCGAGGGCGTATGTTCACGTTAGCCGTCTATGCGGCTGCGTCGCACACCAACGGGAATGAAAAAAGGTTGTTTCTGGGAGGGCTGCGCCTTCCCTCCCCTCCCACTGGGCGAGCGGATGGGGAAACCAGGTTTCCCCGTGCCCCTGCTCCACACCAGCGGGATGAAATGCGCCCTCCGACCGGGCGAGCGGATGGGGAAACCAGGTTTCCCCTATGCTCCTGCTCCAACTGCGACGGGACGTTGTGTCGACGGGGGCAGCGGGAGGTGCGTTCCTTCGAGCCGCCCCTATGAGGAGGAGTCTCGTTGCAGTATTAAATGGTCTTTGAAAAATTAATCCGCTCTGCCGGGCTGGCCGTGGGGCTGAAGCCCTCGGCCAGGGAATGCGAAGGCCGCCTGCGCGGCCTAGAGCGGATTATTTATTCAAAGACCATAATTAATAGAACAGGTTGGATAATCCGTAGTACAGCGGAATGCCAATGGCCAGATTAAACGGAAAGGTGATCGCCAGCGAGGCGGTCAGGTAATAGCTCGGGTTGGCCTGGGGCAAGGCGATACGCACGGCGGCGGGGGCGGCGATATAGGAGGCGCTGGCCGCCAG
>DAOTYR010000383.1:0-8686 GCA_034434655.1 Chloroflexaceae bacterium | reverse complement strand
GGTCAGCGCGCGCGCGCGCGCCTGCGCCAGGATAGCCATCACTTCGGCCTCGACCACGGGTTGCGGGTCATCTTCATGCTCCAGCAGCAGGTTGCTGACCAGCAGCGAGAGGCAATCGAGGATCACGGCGGCGCCAGGATCGAGCGTGGCGAGGACTCGGGCCGGTTGACGGGGGACCTCGAAGGTGCGCCAGGCGGAAGGGCGGCGGGCGCGATGATGGGCGATACGCGCGCGCATCTCCTCATCGCGGGCCTCGGCGGTGGCAAGGTAGACCACGGGGCGATCCAGGCGCGCGGCGTACTGCTCGGCGCGGGCGCTCTTGCCACTGCGCGCCCCGCCGGTGAAGAGGACGATCTTGCTCAAGCGGGTCTCCTGCCGGTGCGTGTGAACGGACCCCGCCGGAGGGGTATGGGGAAAGCGGGTTTCCCCATACCCCGGCCCGCGGGAGGATCTGGGAGGGCTATGCACTCCCACGCAACAACGTTTTGCGTCCCCCTCTGGCGCGCGGTGGAGCCGCGGGGACGGCAGAGGTGACAGAGCCGATAGCCAATGCGCACACCTGTGCCGATCCTGCTAGGAGCGGGGGTGGGCACCGCTGCCTGGAACGGGCGTTGCACGATACGGGCCTGCCAGAAACATCGAGGCGCGCGAGGGGCGCAATCCCCTCTCCGAAAGGACGGGCCGGGTTCACGCAAGGGCGCCGGCGATGCCGCCGGCCCAGGCTTCGATGGCCTGCCAGTTGCGGAAATCGCCGGTGGGGGCCTTGATGACGGTGATCATCATCTTTTCGGCCAGGTTCAACTTATCGAGATTGATGTGCCCGTGGAACACGGCCACGTCGCGTGGCTGCAGGCGCTCGACCAGGTGGCGTTGCCCTTCAGGAACGCGCCAGCCCTTGAGCAAGGTCACGGGATCGCCTTCGCCGGTCGGCCCGCTGGAGAAGATCCACACCGGTCGTTTGGAGAGGGCCTCGCTATACCCTTGCAGGAACTCAACCACCGGTTTGAGCCAGACACCGGTGTAGACGGCACTGCCCACGATCACGGCGGCGTAGGGCATGGGGTTCAGGGTTGGGGTAATCTCGGCCACATCCACCTCCAGACCGGCCTGGCGCAGGGTCTGGCCGATGCGTTCGGCGATTTCGGCGGTTGAGCCGTATTTGCTGGCGTAGGCTACGAGCACGCGCTGAGACATAGGGTTCTCCTTTGATTCACGCGGTTTCCGCGAGATATGGTTCACACTTCCCCACCAACGGGATGCAAAAGGGTTGTTCCTGAGAGCGCTGCACCCTCCCACACCCTCCCGCCAGGTGGAGATATGGGGAAACCCGGTTTCCCCATCTCCCTGCGTGCGGGCTGCGCCCGCCCACCCCCTCCCGCCGGTGGGGGCAGATGGGGAAACCCGGTTTCCCCATCCCTCTGCGCGCGGGCGCAGCCCGCCCACCCCCTCCCGCCGGTGGGGGCAGATGGGGAAACCCGGTTTCCCCATCCCCCTGCGCGCGGGCGCAGCCCGCCCACGGGGCGAGGGTATGGGAGAACCTGGTTCCCCCATGCTCACGTTTGTCAGGAGCATGTGTTTATCATACGGCTGAATGTGCCCTTCTGTCATCTATCCAGGGAAGGATCTTGCATTGTGAATACCGGAACAAGTGGAATTATTCAGGGTTGCGGAGAGGCTGCGCCTCCCCACGCGTCTCCACGCTGCCACGTCGCCGCCGGGCGGCGACAATGAAGCGTTCGGCGAGATGCGGGGCGGCCAGCCAGTGGATATGGACGTAGGAGGCCAGGATGTTGCCCGCGCAGGCCCCTTCGGGGCGCGCGTCGGGGCGCAGGGCGTCGGGCAGGCAGGTGTAGAGCCAGGGAAGATCGGCGGGCCGATCCTCCCAGACCGAGTAGTGAAACTCGTGGCCGCGGACGGTTTCGCCGCTCTCCCATAGCCAGCTCGCGCCATTGGCGCGCACGGTGCGGTAGCCCAGGGTCAGGCGCGGGGTCATCACCGAGCGCCCGGGCAGCAAACCCACCATCGGGTGGGCCTGGCCAGCGGCGTCGATCAGGGTTTCGGTGAGGTACATCAGCCCGCCGCATTCGGCGTAGATCGGCAGGCCCCGGGCGGCGGCGGCGCGAATGGCCGCGCGCATGGCGCTGTTGGCGCTCAACTGCGCGGCGTAGAGTTCGGGAAAGCCGCCACAGAGGTAGAGCGCCCCCGTGCCGGCCGGCAGCGCCGCGTCGCGCAAGGGGCTGAAGAAGGCGATGTCGGCCCCGGCGTCACGTAAGAGGTCGAGGTTGTCGTCGTAGAGGAAACTGAAAGCTTCGTCGCGGCTCACGGCGATGATGGGCCGATCGTCGCCAGGGTCGGGCGTTGCCGGTGGTTCCGGCGCTGCTGCCGGCAGCGCGGACGCGGGCAGGTCGAGGGGCGGCGCGGCGCGGGCCAGAGCCAGGAGGGCCTCGAGGTCCACCCCGGCTTCGACGCGGGCGCGCACCTCGGCGAGCCAGGGCTGCCAGCGGCCCGCCTCCGCGGTGGGCACCAGGCCCAGATGGCGCTCAGGCAGAGCAATGGCTTCGTCGCGCAGCAGCGCGCCGAGGACGGGCAGGCCGGCGTCGCCTTCGATGGCCGCGCGCACCATGGCGGCGTGACGGGGGCTGCCGGCACGGTTGAGGATGACGCCCACGACACGCACCTGAGGGTCGAAATCGCGCAGGCCGGCGACGAGAGCCGCGGCGGTGCGCGCCATGGCCCGCACGTCGAGCACGATCACCACGGGGGTGCCGGTCAGCCGGGCGATGTGGGCGCTGCTGCCGGTGTCGTCGTCTCCGGCGTAGCCGTCGAAGAGGCCCATCACGCCCTCGATCAGCGCGATGTCGGCGCCCGCGCCGCGCCGCGCCAGCAGGCCGGGGAGACGCTCCGGAGGCGCGAGCCAGGCGTCGAGGTTGGCGCAGGGACGCCCGGCAGCCAGGGCGTGGTAGCTCGGGTCGATGTAGTCCGGCCCGCACTTGAAGGGCGCCACCGCCAGACCCCGCGCGCTCAGGGCGGCGATCAGGCCGGCGGTGATGGTGGTTTTGCCGCTGCCGCTCATTGGCGCGGCCAGCAGCAACCGTGGCAGCGCGATGCTCATGGGTTGCTCCGATCCGCAAGCTGGGCATGCCGCGCGGCCTCATCGAACGGCACGAAATGCTCCGCGGCCAGCTCCGGGTCGAACCAGGCCAGATCGTCGGCCAGGGCGGCGACGGCGCCGATCACCAGCACGGCCGGCGTGGGCAGGGGTCGCCCTTGCAGGGCCGCAGGCAGGCTGCCCAGAGTGGCCCGCAGGACCTGCTGCTCATGGGTGGTGGCGCGGCTGATGACCGCCACGGGGGTATCGGAAGCGCGCCCGGCCTCGCGCAGGGCGGCGCAGATGGCTTCGGCGCGGTGCAGGCCCATCAGCACCACCAGGGTGGGCACGCGGGCCAGGGCGGCCCAGTCCAGATGATGGGGGGTGTTGGGGGCTTCGTGCCCGGTGACCACGGCGAAGCCGCTGGCGAGGCCGCGGAAGGTGAGGGGAATGCCGGCATAGGCCGGGGCGGCCAGGGCCGAGGAGACGCCGGGCACGATCTCGAAGGGCAACCCGGCCTGCGCCAGGGCCAGGGCCTCCTCGCCGGCATGGCCGAAAACGCCGGGATCGCCGCCTTTGAGCCGCACCACCCGCCGCCCGGCCCGCGCGTGGGCCACGAGCAGGTCGGTGATCGCGTCTTGCTCCAGGGTATGCCGGTCGTGGGTCTTGCCGACGAAGATCAGTTCGGCGCCGGCGGGAACCTGCGCCAGCAGTTCGGGGGCCACCAGCCAGTCATAGAGCACCACCTCGGCCCGGCGCAGCAGGGTCAGCCCGCGGAGGGTGATCAGGTCGGCCCGGCCCGGCCCGGCGCCGACCAGGTAGGCTTTGCCACGAGGCGCCGCTTCGGTGGGGCGCCGGGCGGGCGTGGGCGACCCCTCAGCAGGTGGCGGCGCACTGCCGGGCTGCCCGTTCGGGGAGCGGCTTTCGAGCCAGGCGGCGATGGCGTCGCGCAGGGCCGCGGCGCGCCCCGGCGCCGCGCCGCCGCTGCTGACGGCAATGGTCATCTCGCCGGAGCGATGCAGCGCCGGCAGGTGGAAATCGCCCTCCGCGGGGGCGTCGGCGACGTTGCACAGCGCACCGTGGAGCGCGGCGTCGCGGGCGACGCGGGCGTTCACCTCGCGCTCACCGGTCGCGGCGAAGACCAGGCGCGCCCCGGCCAGGTCGCCGGGGGCGTAGGCGCGCGGCTGCCAGACGATGCGCCCGGCGGCGGCCCAGGCCCGCAGTTGCGGGCTGACCTCCGGGCTGATCAGCCGCACCCGCGCGCCTGCCTCCAGCAATCCCCGGACCTTGCGCTCGCCCACCGGCCCCCCACCGACGACCACCACCGGCGCGCCGCTCAGGTTGGTGAGGACGATGGGGTAGGCGGAGGAGGGGGTGGAGCCGTGGAGGGAGGGCGGGGGGGCGGGGGGGCGGGTTTTGTTCTCGTAGCCGCGAGGGGTGACCAGGCGCCCGGCGAGGGAGTAGCTCTGGCTGTTGCCCACCAGCACTACGGTGAACATATCCGCCTGGGCAGGATCAACCTCGGCCAGGGTGGTGAGGGTGATGCGCTCATCGGCGCGCATCACGTTGCGCCCCAGGGCCACGGGGGTTTCTGGCGGGCGATGGGCGCGCAGGATGGCCAGCGCCGCGCCGAGGTGCCAGTGACGCTCGCGCGAGCGGGGGTTGTAGAGGGCGACCACGCAGTCGGCGGCGGCAGCGGCGGCGACACGGCGTTCGATCACCTCCCAGGGCGTGAGCAGGTCGCTCAGGCTGATCACGCTGAAGTCATGGCTGATCGGCGCGCCCAGGCGGGCCGCCAGGGCCTGAAAGGCGCTGATGCCGGGCAACACCTCCACCGAGGGATGCGCGCCGTCCCAGCCCGCGTTGCGGAGGCGCTCGAAGACCGGCGCGGCCATGGCGTAGATGCCGATGTCGCCGCTGCTGATCAGCGCCACCCGGCGTCCGGCGCGCGCCAGTTCGAGGGCCTGCTGCGCGCGGCCCAGTTCGTCACCCATCGCCGGGGTGATCAGCACCTCCTGGTGGGGGGCCAGCAGCGGGCGCACCAGTTCGATGTACACGCCGTAGCCCACCACCACCTCGGCCTCCTGGAGGGCCTGCCGGGCCGCCAGGGTCAGTTGGCTCAGGTCGCCGGGACCGATGCTGACCAGGGTGAGGTGGCCGGGGGAGGGTGTGGAGGTGTGGAGGGGTGGAGGGGTGGAGGGTGGGAACTCGGGCCACGCGGACGTGTCGGGGCGGAGGGCCAGGGCGACGGTGCAGCGGGCGAAGGCGCGCTTGGGGAGCAGGAGCGACCCGCCCGCCACCGCCACGGCGCAGGGTTCGGCCACGCCGGGCAGGTCCGTGTGGGCGCTGGCGGCACTGGGGCTGAAGCCGGCGGGGTCGAGGGCCTGAAGGCGCGCGTCGGGCACGATGACCAGCGGCACGCCGCGTTCTTCGGCGAGGGCCTTCAGACCCGGTTCATCGGCTTTGAGCGCGGCGGTCGCCAGGGCGGCCAGGCAGCGCGGATCGAGGCCAGCATCGGCCAGCGCGGCATCCAGGGCAGCGCGCAACTCCTCGACAGGCACACCGCGGCGACAACCGATGCCGGCCACCAGGACCGGCGGCGCGTAGCGCACGGTCCGGTCGCGCAGGGCCGGCCAGTGCTCGGACAGGGCGCGCTGGCTGACCAGCAGCGCGGCGGCGAAGCGCGGATCGGCGAGGTCCGCCGGGTGGTCAACGAAGGTGAGATCAGGGCAGGCGGCGAGCCAGGTCTCCATCTGGCGGCGCTGGCGGGGCAGCGCCGGGTCCACGTAGCAGCCCAGCGGTTCGCCATTGACCAGACAGGCCATGGCGTGGGTCAGGGCCGCGTCTTCGACGATGCGCCAGCCGGCCTCCTGACCGAGACCGTCGAGGGCGGGCAGGCCCTGGGTATCGCTGGCAGTGGTAATCGCGGGGTAGCCCCCGGTGAACGCGGCGACGCGCCGGGCCAGGTCGTTGGCCCCGGCCCGGTGGCCGCCGAGCAGCGGGACCACGGCGCGGCCGGCTTCGTCCAGGCAGATCACGGCGGGGTCAACGTCTTTGTGGGTGAGCAAGGGCGCAACGGCGCGCACGGCGATACCCGTGGCCATCACCAGGACCAGGGCGCGGGCGCGGCCCCAGAGGGCGCGCACGAGTTCGCGAGCCGGGCCGGTGTAGGGCGTGGCGTCGGGCGCCTCGGCGGCGAGCTTCGCGGGCACATAGGCCGTAGCCCCCAGCTCCGGGGCCAGCCGGGCGACCAGCCGCGCCCCCGCGCGGGTGACGGCGATCAGGGCGGTGTGGGGCGCTGCGGCTTGCTCCGGTGGCGCGCCGGTGGTCGCCTGCCGCCGCCGGTAGGCGTGGGCGAACTCCGGGGCATAGAGCCGGCTGCGGGTGGCGGGCCGCGCGGCGCGCAGCGCCGGGCCAACCAGGATCAGGGCATGGCGGGTGAGGCCGGCTTCGCGCACCCGCGCGGCGATGTCGGCCAGCGTGCCGGTGATGACCCGCTCATCGGGCCAGGTGGCCCGGTAGACCACCGCAACCGGCGTGTCGGGGGCGTAGGCCCCGCCGGCCAGCACCTCGGCCACCACCTGCGCAATCTGACCCACACTGAGGTACAGCGCCAGCGACGCGCCGTGGGCCGCCAGCTTGCGCAGGGCCTCGCCGGGCGGCACGGGGGTGCGCCCGGCCACCCGCGTGACGATGAGCGTCTGGGTCACCTCGGGCACGGTCAACTCGATGCCCAGGCGGGCCGCGGCGGCAAAGGCCGCCGTGACCCCCGGCACCATCTCATACGCTACGCCCTGCGCATCGAGGGCGGCCATCTGCTCGTGGATCGCGCCGTAGAGGGAGGGATCGCCGGTGTGGACGCGGGCCACCACCCCGCCCGCCCGCGCCGTCTCGACCATCAGGGCAACGATCTGCTCCAGATCCAGGCCAGCGCTGCCGACCACGCGGGCCGTGGGCCGGGCATAGGCAGCCGGCACCGCCTCATCCACCAGGCTATCGGCGTAGAGGATCAGGTCGGCCTGGGCAATGATATCGCGCCCGCGAACGGTGATCAGATCGGGGGCGCCCGGTCCCGCGCCGATGAAGTAAACGGTACCGGGGGTGACGGGGTAACTCATACACGGTCTCCTCGGCGAACAATCACGAGCGAAAGGTAGGGGCGATGGTGCAGGTCAAGGCCGCGCAGGTCGCGGGCGATCAACTCTTCGGGCATGCCGACGTATTCGGCGTAGAGGGCCTGGTCAAGCAGGCCGGCCTCCTCCAGGATGGGAACGAGGCGCGGAAGGGCCGGGCCGGCCTTGAGCAGCACGACGGTCTCGAAATCGGCGAGCAGGCGCCGCAGGCGGTCCGGGTCATCCTCGTGGCTGGCGGGTAGCACGACCAGGCGCTCATTGGCCAGGGCCAGGGGCAGGGCGCCGGCTGCCGCCGCCGCGGCGAAGGAGGTCACCCCGGGGATGATCCGCAGGCGCAGGTGGGGAGCCAGGGCGGCCAGTTCGCGCCACAGGTAAGTGACCGTGCCATAGAGCAGCGGATCGCCGAGCAGCAGATAGGCCCCGCCTTGCCCGGCGTCCAGATGGGCGGCGATGGTCGCGGCGGCCTGGCGCCAGGCCGGGCGCAGTTGGGCCGCGTCGCGCACCATGGGCAGCGCCAGTTCGACCACGCGCTGCCGGGCGGGGTCGAGCCAGGGGGCGGCGATGCGCAGGGCCATACTCTGCGCCCCGTCGCGGCTGCGGGGCACGAAGAGCACCTCGGACGCCTGGATGGCCCGCAGCCCCTTGAAGGTGATCAACTCGGGGTCGCCCGGCCCCAGACCGACGACGGTAAGCACAGCAGTATGAACAGCGGACATCGTGATATACTTTCCAGTATGCGCGAGCCAGACGATCCTGAACTGACGCCACGCCTGGCAACCCGCTTTCTGCGCCTGGCGCTCCGGCGGGCGGCGCGGGGCACGGGTTCACATGTTGCGTTGTACACCCGGCGCACGGCCATGCAACCGGTTCCTGACCTCGATGCCATCCTCGGAACGCTGCCCTGGGCGCTGATCGGGGGCCTGGCGCTGCGGGCTTACCTGCCCGAGCGGGCAACGCTGGATGTAGACATTCTCATCCACGAACGTGACGCGCCAGCGGCGCAAAAGGCCCTGTTAGACGCCGGGTACCGCTGCGTGGGCGCGTTGAGCATCGGTGGCTTTACGATGCAGCGGAACGATGACGCTCTCCTCGATGTGTTGACTCGTTCCGATCCCTGGCTCGATGAGGCGCTGCGCAATCCATCCCGCGATCCGGCTGGCTTGCCTGTTCTGGGGCGACCGTTCTTGATCCTGATCAAGCTCCAGGCCGGTCGCACCCAGGACCTGGCCGACATCCAGCGTCTGCTCGCCTTTACCCCTCCCGTCGAACGTCAGACGGTACGCGAGGTAGTTGAGCGCTACGATCCGGAGTTGCTGGAAGACCTCGATGCGCTCATCACCCTGGCCGATCTCGAGTTCGGATCAGCGCACGATGACGCTGCCTCCCCCAGATGATGCGCCTTTCACCGAAGAAACGCGCCCCCTCATAATGACTCCAGCCGTCCATGCGGCTGCGCCGCGCAACG
>DAOTYR010000382.1:0-4153 GCA_034434655.1 Chloroflexaceae bacterium | reverse complement strand
CTTTCCGGCCCATATCGAGGTGACGAAGACCCCGCTCGGTTCACGCTGGGAGATCCGCTAACGTGAAAATAGTCCCTCGGCGAAGGGTGTGGGGAAACCGGGTTTCCCCACGCCCCCGCCCGCGGGAGGGTCTGGGAGGGCTTCGATCTCCCAGAAACAACCTTATGTTCATTGCGGCGTTGTGCGGCGAAGCCGCATGGATGGCTGATATGGGGGGGCATGGGGAGGTGGACGTCGCTCGCAAGCAGGGTGTGGGAAAACCTGGTTTCCCCATCCCCCCACCCGGTGGAGGGTCTGTGGGAGGGCGAAGCCCTCCCAGGAAGGATGTTCATCCCGTCGGTGTGCGGCGGAGCCGCATGGACGGCTGAGGTGAAAAACGTTCGCCGCGTTCAGCCCCCCTCCCAGCCTCCCCCCGCTGGGGGGAGGAGCCGGGTGCCCGCCCCCAGCGGGGGAGGCTCAGGGAGGGGGCCGTCACCGTGCCCGCGGAGCCGCGACGCGGGCGGGACGCCCGCGCTCCCAGGCCATGGTCATCGCGGCGTTGGGCGCCATGCGCATGACCGTCTCACGTGAACATAGGCCAGGCTGTTGGAGCAGGGGCATGGGGAAACCCGGTTTCCCCATGCCCCCACCCGCGGGAGGGTGTGGGAGGGCGCAGCCCTCCCAGGAATAACCTGTTTTCATCCCGTCGGGGTGCGGCGGAGCCGCATAGACGGCTAACGTGAAAATAAGCCCTCGGCGAGGGGGGTGGGGAAACCGGGTTTCCCCATACCTCAGCGGACGCGGGCCGGAGGCCCGCGCACCCAGGCCCCCGCCCGCGGGAGGGTGTGGGAGGGCGCAGCCCTCCCAAGAACAACCTTATGTTCATTGCGGCGTTGTGCGGCGGAGCCGCATAGACGGCTGAGATGAATGTCAGGAAGGCGCCATCGCCTCAGGCCTGATCCGGTGGTACCATCAAGGTGCCCCCGGCGTTCGTCCGGAACTCCCGGCGCGCCCAGGGGGTGTGACCGAAGGAGGCCCGTATGTACCGCCGCACCCTGCGCACCTCTGTCATCATGGTGCTGGCCCTGGCGCTGCTGGCGACCCTTACCGCCGCCGCGCCCGCCCGGGTCCAGGCGCGCACCCGCTGCTTCCCCGAAACCGGCTACTGCGTCTCCGGACGCATCCTCGACTACTGGGAACGCAACGGCGGCCTGGCCGTGTTCGGGTATCCGATCACCGAGCAACGCACCGAGACCGTCGAAGGCATCTGGACTGGCCCGGTCCAGTGGTTCGAACGTGACCGTCTGGAGGACCACAGCAACGAGGGCCTGGGGGTCCTGGCCGGGCGTCTGGGCGCCCGCGTGTTAGAGTTGCAGGGCCGCCCCTGGCAGAGCCTGTCTGGCCCCGCCAGCCGCCCTGAGTGGTGCCGCTTCTTTCCCGAAACCGGTCACACGCTCTGCGGCATCTTTCTGCGCTACTGGGAGCGCAACGGCGGCCTGATGCGCTTCGGGTACCCCATCAGCGAGCCGCGTATCGAAACGCTGGAGGACTGGACGGGCACGGTGCAGTACTTTGAGCGCCGGCGCATGGAGCACCATACCGAACTGGCCGGCACGCCCTATGAAGTGCTGCTGGGGTTGCTTGGGCGCGACGTTCTGAATACTCGCGGCATACCCTCCTGCGAGGATCCCATTCGCCCGGTGGCCTTCGGTCTGGAGACGCGCATCGGCGAGAGCCGCTTCCGTAACTCGCTGTTTTGCCCCGATCGGGCCTATGCCAGCGCCCCGGCGGCTTTTCAACCCTTCCAGCACGGCGCGATGATCTGGCTCGATCTGGGCGAAGCGGGCCGCTCGATCATCGTGGTGAAAGACGCCGGGCGCCCCGCGCCTGAACCGTCGTATATGATCACTGAGGACAGGTATCGGGAGGGTGAAGCGTTGCCTCCCGCCGCCGATCCTCCTCCCGGCCTGTACGTGCCTGTGCGGGGCTTCTACAAAATCTGGTACGGCAGCCGCGGCCAGGGCCAGTGGATCGGCTACGGCACCGCCCCCGAACGCGCCGAACGCGCCAACGTGCAATTCTTTGGCGGCGGAGGGCTGGTGGTTCATCTGCTGGAAACCGACCAGGTCTGGATCTTCGGACCGCGCTACAACTACTGGGAACAGTGGTAAGTTCACGGGATGTACGCGGTGGAGGGGTATGGGGAAACCCGGTTTCCCCATACCCCCGCAACGTAGCCCCGAGAGCGAACCCGTGGCTCTAGCGCCCGCCGCGGGGCCATGCTACAATAGGACGCATCGCAGTGCTCGCATGGCCCGTGTATGCGCCTGTCAGGCGCCTGGTTCGGAGCCCGTATGGACACCGTCGCGCTGATCGTTCGCTATGGCTTCCTCGTCGCCCTGGCCGTCGAGGCCATCCTAATTGCGCGAGCCTTCCTGGGCCTTATGCGTGAGAAGGCCAGGACCGCGGTGACGCCGCCCGCCGAGGAGTAGTTCGTGCGCCATCGGATCCTGCACATCTCGGACATCCACGCCGGCCCGCCATTTCGCCACGCGATCGCCGAGTGTCTGGTCCGTCAGGCGCCAACTCTCAAGCCGGACCTGGTGGTTATCTCGGGCGACTTCGTGCAGCGCGCCGACATCGCCACGCATTGGCGCGTCGCCAATGCCTTGCGGGCGGCCTTGCCCGGCCCGCAACTCGTTGTGGCGGGCAATCACGATGTGCCGCTCTATAACCTGCACCTGCGGCTGTTCGATCCCCTCGGGCGCTACCGCCACCATATCAGCCGCGACCTCAACCCGGTCTTTGAGCGCCCTGGCCTCGTCGTCGTCGGCGCCTGCACCGCCTACGGCCTGACATCCGATGGCGGGCGCCTGAGCCGCGGCCAGGTTGAGGCCCTGCGCCAGCGCCTCGGCGGCTATCCGCCCGAGGTGTGCAAAGTGGTGGTCTGGCACCACCCTGTTGTCAACCCCCCCGGCCTGCGCCGTAATCGGGTGATGCACAGGCCCCGCCCCGCGGCGCGTCTGCTCGACGAACTGGGGGCGGAGTTGCTGCTGTGCGGCCACGCGCACGTCGCCTACGTCGGCCATACCCGCGACATCATTCCCGACCTGCGCCAGGGGACGATCATTTGCCAGAGCGGCACCACGACGTCGCATCGCGGCAAGGGACGCGAGCGCGGCAAGAACTCCTGCAATGTGATTGACATCGATCCAGAGAGCGTCCAGATCACCCAACTGTTGTACCAGGCCGGCGCCGATGCCTTTGTGCCCATGGCCACCTATCGCTTTCCCCGCCGTCGCAACGGCGATCCCTGGGCGCTCCGGCACCCTGTGGACGAGGCGCACGCGCGTCAGGCCCCACGCGGCTGATGAAGACTACGCGGGAGGGTTTGGGAGGGCGTAGCCCTCCCAAGAAAAACCCTTTTTTCACCTTGTAGGTGTACGGCGGAGCCGCATGGGGTATACCATGAACATAGTCTCTTGGAGCAGGGGGATGGGGAAACCAGGTTTCCCCATCCCCTGCGAATGCGGGCCGGAGGCCCGCGCACCCAGGCCCCCACCTGAGCCATGGCCCATCTAGAGCACCAGATAGCCGCGCTGCGACGCGCGATGGCCGATCCGGCGCCGGTCGCGATCGAAGAACTGCTTGTGCTGCGCGACCTCGGCGGCGCTTCCATCCGACCCATGCTCCCGCCGCCCGGCGTAACGCCCCGCGAGGCGGCGGTGCTGGTGCTGCTCTACCCCAGTGAGGGCGAACTGTGGTTGCCGCTGACGGTGCGCTCTGCTCGCCTGACCACCCACCGCGGCGAGGTCTCGCTGCCAGGGGGCGGAACCGACCCCGAGGATGGCGGTCCGATTGGCACGGCGCTGCGCGAGGCCTGGGAGGAACTGGGCATCCGGCCGGCCAATGTCGAGGTGCTCGGCACGCTCAGCGCCTTCTACATTCCACCCAGCAACAACCGGCTCACCCCGGTGGTCGGTCTGAGCAGCGGCGAACTCGACCTGCGCCCTGACCCCGATGAGGTCGAGGCGGCCTTCAGCGTCCCGTTGCGCATTCTGCTGGACCCGGCCACCGTCCAGGAGGAGGTCTGGGAACGGCGCGGCTTGCGCATGCGCGTGCCCTTCTTCGCCCTCGAAGGCTACAAGGTCTGGGGCGCCACGGCGCTGCTGCT
>DAOTYR010000381.1:0-4020 GCA_034434655.1 Chloroflexaceae bacterium | reverse complement strand
CCGCCCGGGGATCGTTCAGCCGAGAGCCTCTTCACCGACGTACTGGCTGAGCAGCCGGCGACTCCGTTCACTTGCTCGCAGCGCCATCTGAGCGACCATCCGCTCCACGGTATGCAGGCGACGACGCTCGATCTCGCAGTGTTCGGTCTGCTCGATCGCCGCGGCGAGATCGTCTGCGGCGGCGCGCAGGTCGGCGCGCAGCTCGGCGGCGCAGGGCAGGGAGGGCGCGAGCACCTCCAGGGTCGCCGCGAGGCGCAGCACCTCCTGCAACAGCCCGCCAGGAGTCCGGGCGTGATCGGGGTGGCCCGGCGCGACCAGGCGGGCGTGGGATGGGCGGTCATTGTAGTAACGTCGCAACCGGCGCTGCGCGTCGGCGTAGATCCGCTGCGCGGCAACTTCACAACGCCAGCGGCGAGCGAGGGCGGCCCGCCAGGCCGCAAGCGCCTGCGCGCTGCGTTCGCGCTGTTCGGCCACGGTGTCACGCAGGCGGCGTTGACGCTCGAGTTCCTCGCCAAGCTGGGGAAAGTCGGCACAGTGACGTTCCAGCAAGGCGACCAGGCCCCCGGTCGCCTCGGCAACGGCAAAATCATCCATAGGCAAGAACCTCAAACACTGGCAGGTTTGTTTCAGATGACAGGGACGACGCATGCCTGCCACTGTTATGGTACGAACCCGCTTCCGGGCCGTCCATAGTACTTCCGTGCTTGCTTATCCTGGGACTTACTACAGGGTATCGGAGGTACGCTGCCCCTGGAGGGGTGAGGAGGCGACCGCGTGACTCCTGTTATTTTGACAGGACTTCCGCGGTGGAGGGGGCCGGGGAGGCGCAGCCTCCCCGCATACCCCGTTTCCCACCCGCGGTGGCCGGGCGGCCTGGCGCAACCCCCACGGCCGTCCCGCCGCTGGCCGGCAACGACCGCTTGGTGGAGGGCCTGTAGTCTTTGAGCAATTCATCCGGTATGCCGGGCTGGCCGTGGGGCTAAAGCCCTCGGCTACGGAATGCGAAGCCCGCCTGCGTGGGCTATACCGGATTATTTATTCAAAGACCATATGGCCCTCCACCTCTCCCTGCCGGAAGGCGACCGCGTAAGTCCTGTTATTTTAAGGGCACTGGTGCTAGAATATCCGTCAGGCGCCATTCGCGGGGCGCACAATGCCGCGACACCTACCCGTTGTCCTGGGAGGGCGTAACTCTCCCCAACCCTCCCGCGGGCGGGAGCCCGGGTGCGCGGGCCTCCGGCCCGCATCCGCAATAGAATAAAAAAGGTTGTCCTGGGAGGGCTGCGGCTTCCCAGACCCTCCCGCGCGCGGGGGCGTGGGGAAACCAGGTTTCCCCACATTCCTCACGGATGGGCAAAACCCTGTGGCAGTTGCATCCCTGGTGTTCGCTAGCGCGTCTTATCCTCGGACACGCGCAGACGCGCGCGAGATCAGTTCGTCCAAGGAGGCGTCCCGATGGGTCTGTTAGATCAGCTCAGCCGAACCATAGCGCAGAGTGTTGACCGGGCCAAATTTGAGGCCGAGAAGTTTCAGCGGACCACGCGCCTGCAGGGCGAGGTGAACGAGCTTCGTCGCCAGGTAGATTCAAAGCTGAACGAGTTGGGGCAGCGGGCCTACGAGTTGCTCCGCGCCGGCCAGATCCAGTCGGCAACCCTGGCCGAACTGAGCGCGGCGGTGGATCAACTGCGCTCGGCGCTGGTGATGAAGGAAGAGGAATTGAAGCAGGCGCAGGCTGAGGTCTACGTCGAACCGCCCGCGCCCGCCCCGCCGCCCCCGAGCCAGTCGGTGCCGATTGATTACGGCCCGCCGCCTGCCAGCGCCCCTGCGGTGAAACAGTGCGGCGTCTGCGGCTTCCAGATGCCGGGAACGGCAATGTTCTGTCCCAACTGCGGCACGCGCGTGGCGTGAGCCGCAGAACCGGCGCGCGCCCGAGCACAGCCAGAACGAGCCTGAGGCCGCGAGCGGCGACGTGACCGCGTGCCTCCTGGGGCTTAGTTTAGCAGCAGGGGCAGGAGCACCGCCGTCAGCACCCCATTGAGGATCATCGCCAGCGTGGCGAAGGCGCCTGCTTCAGTGTGGAGTTGCAATGCGCGCGCGGTGCCAATGCCATGGGCGGCCAGGCCCATCGCGAAGCCGCGAATGGCCGGCTCTTCGACCCGCAGCAGGCGTAGCAGATCATTGGCGATCAGCGCGCCGATCATCCCCGTGAGAATCACCAGCGCCGCCGTGAGTGAGGGCTCGCCGCCGATTTGCTCAGCCACGCCCATGGCGATGGGGGTGGTCACCGAACGCGGCAGCAGCGAACGCAGGGTCGGCCCATCCAGCCCCAGGCTCTGCGCGAGGAGCACCGTCCCGCCGATGGCCGCCAGGGCGCCCGCGCCAAGAGCCAGCGCCAGCGGCAGCGCCATCTGCCGCACGCGACGGATGACCTGCGCCAGCGGTACCGCCAGGGCCACCGTGGCCGGTCCAAGTAAAAAGTGGATAAACTGCGCCCCGTCGAAAAAGGTGGCGTAGGAGGTCCCACTGATCCGCAGCAAACCGATCAGCATCAGCACTGCCAGTAGCACCGGATTGCAGAGGGGATGGTTGCCGCTGCGCCGGGCCGCCTCGGAAGCCAGCAGGTAGGTCGCCAGCGTCAACGCCAGCCAGAGCAGCGGCGTGTGCGCCAGATAGGCCCAGAGTTCAGTCATTGCCTGCCTCCACCGTAGCGGGCGCGCGACGCGCAGTGAGGACCAGCAGCAGGCGCAGGCTCAGCGCCGTGACAACCAGGGTCAGCGTCGTGCCCAGCAGCAGCGTGAGCAGCAGCGGCAGCCATGCTCGCGTGAGCAGATCGGTGTGGACGATGATCCCCACGCCGGCGGGCACGAACAGCAACCCCAGGTGGCGCAACAACCCCTGGGCCGTCGGCTCGAGCCACGCCGGAGGCCCCCCGCGCCGGAGCAGGAGGACGACCAGCGCCAGCATACCGACGACCGGCCCCGGGACCGGCAGGTGCAGCGCCCGAACCAGAATTTCCCCGAGCAGGTGGAGGCCGAGCAGGGTGGTAAATGCCTGAAGCATACGGTTTTCCGTATCGTAGAAATTACTTTCACAATACGAAAATTATACTCCGCCTTGCCGGCGCTGTCAAGCTGCCCGTCCGGGTAGCTGTTCACGTTTAACGTGAACATAGGCTCTCGAAGAGGGGTGTGGGGCAACCGGGTTGCCCCACGCCCCCGCCCCGCAGGGGAATGGGGAAACCGGGCTTCCCCATTCCTCCACCCGCGGGAGGGTCTGGGAGGGCGCAGCCCTCCCAGGAACAACATTTTCATCACGGCGTTGTGCGGCGGAGCTGCTGAGGTGACCATCGTTCGCAGGGTTCAGCCCCCCTCCCAGCCTCCCCCCGCTGGGGGGAGGCGCCGGGTTCCCGCCCCCAGTGGGGGAGGGTCCGGGAGGGGGCCGGCGCCGTGCCCGCGGAGCCGTGGCGCGGGCGTCCCGCCCGCGCTCCCAGGTCATGGTCATCGCGGCGTTGTGCGCCATGCGCATGACTGTCTCACGTGACCATGGGGGAACCTGGTTCCCCCATCCCCCCGCCCGCAGGAGGGTCTGGGCGGGCGCAGCCCTCAAGTAGGGGAATGGGGCAACCGGGTTCCCCCATTCCCCCGCCCGCGGAAGGGTTTGGGCGGGCGCAGCCCTCGAGCAGGGATAGGGGGAAACCAGGTTTCCCCCTACCCCCACCCGGTGGGAGGGTTTGGGCGGGCGCAGCCTTTGCGCAGGGGGATGGGGCAACCAGGTTTCTCCATATCCCCAACCGATGGGAGGGTCTGGGAGGGCTTTGCCCTCAGTCTGGGAGCCAGGGCAAGATGCCCTGGCTCCCAGGAGCAATGTGAACACTTACCTGGCCGGACGATAGGCGCTCACCACCCGCTCGCTCCGCAGCAACGCACCGTTGGGCGCGCGAATGACCCGCGTGTTGGTAACCAGCAGCGGGTCGCCACGGCGAACCTGTGGCGCGCCCAGGGTTACGCTGCGTCCATCGCC
>DAOTYR010000380.1:0-8063 GCA_034434655.1 Chloroflexaceae bacterium | reverse complement strand
AGACGCGACGAGGGCGGGACGCCCTCGCTCCCAGGCGCATGCGTTACCCCAGGTGTGAACACTTACTACCCAACACCCCTTTGCACATCCCGCCGGTGTAGGGTATGATGTCCCTACACAGTGTCCGAACCGAGGCGTGTCCGGCGCTCTCCCGCATGCGGCCTGGATGCGCGCCGGATCCGCGCCGGCCGCCAGCGCGCGTGGCGGCCACCGATCACTCGCTACCTGTCGTCTCCATCCGGGTTGCCGGCTCCGTCGGGGGGCACGCCTCCCCGCTCGACAGCACCACACGCGACAGGCACATCCCCGCCCCACGGAGGCAGAGCATGGCTACGCTGTATGTTGCGTCAACCGAGACGTTCGTCGGCAAGAGCGCCGTCTGTATCGGCTTGCTGCGTCGCATGCAACGCGATGGCTTCAATGTCGGGTACATGAAGCCGGTGAGCGTTTCGGTAGCAGGCGCCTCCGGCGCGGTGATGGACGAGGACGCCGTCTTCATTCGCGAGACGCTCGGGATCGGCGACCCCATCGACCAGATGGTGCCGGTGCTGATCACCCCCGGCGTGGTCGAGACGATCCTGCGTGGACAGTATTCCAGCTACACCCGCATCCTGCGCGACGCCTACCTGAACGTTTCGCGCAACAAGGACATCGTTGTGCTCGAAGGGACAAACACATGGTCAGAAGGTGCGCTGGTGGATCTTTCAGCCGATCAGGTTACCGATCTGCTACAGGCGCCCGGCCTGCTGGTGACCCGCTATGACACGACGCTCAGCGTTGACACGGTGCTCTCGGTGCAGCGATACGTGGGCGAACGCCTGCTCGGGGTGTTGCTCAACCAGGTCGACGACTCCCAGTTCGAGTTCGTTCGCGCCCGGGTCGTGCCCTTCCTGGAGCGCCGCGGCATCCCGGTCTTCGCCGTGCTGCCGCGTGACCCGACCCTGGCGGGCGTCAGCATCACGGAACTGCTGGCACACCTTGGCGGCCAGTTGATCGGCCAGCGCGAGTGGTGCTCCCGCGTCGCCGAGACGTTGATGATCGGCGCGATGAGCGCCGAGGCAAGTATGCCGTTCTTCCGCCGCCGCGGCAACAAGGTGGTGGTCACCGGCGGGGATCGGGCCGATCTGCAACTGGCCGCGCTGAGGACCCATACCAGCGCCCTGGTGCTCACCGGCAATTTCAAGCCCGCCCCCGAGGTCGTTGATCGCGCCGGGGATCTGCAGGTGCCGCTGATTATCGTCCCCGATGATACCCTGACCACGGTTGAACGCGCCGAAGGACTCTTTGGCCGCGTACGTTTCCATGAGGACGCGAAACTGCGCCGTTTCACCGAGCTGCTCGAAGCCAATTTTGATTATCCCCGCCTCTATGACGCCCTGGGTGTGCGCAGGTGAACCGGGTTGCCACCGCGCCCGTTGGCGGGGCGCGGGGAGGCCCGGCCTCCCCGCATCCCCCGTTCCGCCCCTGGCAGCAGACATGGTCTTTGAGAAATGCATCCGCTCTCGCCCGCGCTGGCGGCCTTCGCATCCCGCAGCCGAGGACTTATGGTCTTTGCATACATCATCCGCTCTCGCCCACGCTGGCGGCCTTCGCATCCCGCAGCCGAGGGCTTATGGTCTTTGCATACATCATCCGCTCTAGCCCGCGCAGGCAGCCTTCGCATCCCGTAGCCGAGGGCTTTAGCCCGACGGCTAGACTGGCATAGCGGATGAATGTCTCAAAGACCATCAGCCCCACCGCCAGCCCGGCAGACCGGATGAATGTCTCAATAACCATACGCGCGCATTCGCCTTGCGCCTGGGAGCGCGGGCAGCTTGCCCGCAGAGCCACGATGAGGGCGGGACGACCTCGCTCCCATGCTCGTGGATGACCCCGTCGTATTGGATCATTACCGGCATAAACATATGTCAGAACAGATCGGCCCGCTGACCTTTATCGAAAACCCTGACTACCCCTACCCGTTCGATGTGCCTCTGCCGCCCCGCTTCTGGATGAACGAAACCACCGGGCGCCTGGCCGACGCGGTCGAAACCTACCTGCGGAACGATGAACTGACCCCGGAACAGATGGAGATCCTGAAGATCTACCTGCGCCAGTACATCGAACGGGCGGTCATCTCCGACACGGCTGACCGGCGCAGGCTCCTCGAACAGGTGGAGACGCTCAAGCGCGTGAGCGATGTCGAGCGGTTCGCCGACGCGCTCTCCGAGGCGGGGCTGGAACCGTTTTGAACGCGCTACCTGAGACCACGCTGTAACGAGACGCTAGCGTCTCACGACCGTATATGTTCTACAAACGCCTGATCCGCCCCGTTCTCTTTCGCATGCACGGCGGCGACGCCGAAACGGCCCACGAGCGCGCGCTGGCGGCGCTGGCGTGGCTCTCGCGCTGGCGGCCGGGGCTGCGGGCCTGGGAACGCCTGCTGGCCTATCGCCATCCCGCCCTGGAACGCACCGTCTTCGGGCTGCGCTTCCCCAACCCCATCGGTCTTGCCGCCGGCATGGACAAAGACGGCGTGGCCCTGCCGGCCTGGATGGCCCTCGGCTTCGGCCACGTGGAGGTCGGCACGGTCACCGCGGCGGCCCAGCCGGGCAATCCGCGCCCGCGTCTGTTCCGCCTGCCGGCCAGCCAGGCGCTGATCAACCGCATGGGCTTCAACAACGCCGGCGCCGCCGCCCTGGCCGCCCGTCTCGCCACCCGGCCGCCGCTGCCGGCGCCGCTTGGCATCAGCATCGGGAAGTCGAAGCGCGCGCCCCTGGAGCAGGCGGTAGAGGACTACCTGCGCTCGTTCCGCTTGCTGTTCGATTACGGAGCCTACTTCGCGATCAACGTCAGTTCGCCCAATACGCCGGGCGTGCGCGCGCTCCAGGATCAGGCGCGCCTGCGCGAGCTGCTGATCGCCTTGCAGAGCGAAAACCGGCGCCTGGCCCACGAGCGCGACACCCATCCGCGGCCCATCCTGGTCAAACTCGCCCCCGACCTCGCCGAACCGGCGCTGGCCCAGGCCCTGGAGGTATGCGCCGAAACCGGGGTGGCGGGGATCATCGCCACCAACACGACCATCTGCCGTGACGGGTTGGCGCCCGCCGACCATGCCCGCGCCGCCGAGAGCGGCGGCCTCAGCGGGCGGCCCCTGTACCCCCTCGCGCTGCGCGTGGTGCGCTTCGTGGCCCGCGAGAGCGGCGGCAGGCTGCCGATCATCGGCGTTGGCGGCATCTTCGGCCTCGACGACGCCCAACGCATGTTCGACGCCGGGGCCACCCTGCTGCAGGTGTACACCGGCCTGGTCTACGAAGGCCCCGGCCTGCCCGGGCGTATCTGCCGCGGCTTGCTGCGGGCCAGTTAGTGGCAATACTTTTCAACTACCAGGAGGTACGCGGTCGCCTTCCAGCGGGAAGGAGTGGAGGGCCGCAGGCTCTCCACCAACCGGTTGTTGCCCGCCCGCGGCGGGCGGGCCGTGGGTGGTGCGCCAGGCCGCCTGGCCGCCGCGGGCGGGAACAGGAGGATGCGGGGAGGCGAAGCCTCCCCGCATCCCTCCACCGCGTACGTTCTGTTATGTGAGAGGAAGCGACTTTATGCCTCGCGCTATCCTGCCATCCTCCAGCCATCCCCGCCTGGCACCGCGCGAGCGCGTCCTGGTGGCCCTCGACGTGGCCCGCCTCGACGCCGCGCTTGATCTGCTGCGCGAGGTGCGGCTGTTGGTAGGCGGGTTCAAGGTCGGCCTGGAACTGTGCACGGCCGAGGGCGCGCCCCGGGTGGCGGAGGCCGTGGCCGCCGCTGGAGGCAGCCTGTTCCTCGACCTGAAGCTGCACGACATTCCCAACACCGTGGCCGGCGCGGTGCGCGCCGTCTGCGCATTCGGCCCCGCGGTGCGCATGCTGACCCTGCATTGCCAGGGCGGCGCGGCGATGCTGCGCGCCGCTGTCGAAGCCGCCCGCGCCGCCCCGCAGCGCCCGTTGCTCATCGGCGTCACCGTGCTGACCAGTGTGGACCAGCGGGCCCTGGGCGATGAACTGGGCGTGGGGGCGCCCCTGGCCGAGCACGTGGTGCGTCTGGCCCTCCTGGCGCGAGACTGCGGGCTGGACGGGGTCGTGGCCTCGCCCCACGAAGTCGCGGCGATCCGCGCCGCCTGCGGCGACAGGTTGCTGATCATCACCCCGGGGGTGCGCCCGGAGTGGGCCGCCAGCGGCGACCAGCGGCGCGTCATGACCCCCGCCGCGGCCCTGCGCGCCGGCGCCGATTACCTGGTCATCGGGCGCCCGATCACCGCTCCACCGCCAGAGGTGGGGGGGCCGGCCGCCGCGGCGGCCCGGATACTGCATGACATCGAAGCGGAGGCACCATGACGGGGGACGACGTGCTGGCGCTCCTCGCCAGCGTGGGCGCGCTGATCACCGGCGACCATCTGGTGTACACCTCGGGCCGCCACGGCAGCAGTTATGTCAATAAAGATGCCCTCTACCCGCACACCACTGCGACCGCCGCGGTCTGCGAGCGGATCGCGCGCCACTTTGCCGGCGCGGGGGTAGAGGTGGTCGCCGGCCCGACCATTGGCGGCGTGATCCTGGCCCAGTGGACGGCCTACCATCTGAGCGTGATCGAGGGGCGCGAGGTGCTAGCGGTCTATGCGGAGGAGGAAGCCGCCGCCGAGGGCAAACGGCGCGTGCTGCGGCGCGGCTACGACGCCCTGGCGCGCGGACGGCGGGCGCTGGTGGTTGAGGACGTGCTGACCACCGGCGGCTCGGCGCGGCAGGTGGTCGAGGCCGTGCGGGCGGCGGGCGGCGAGGTGATCGGCGTGGGGGCGCTCTGCAACCGCGGCGGTGTCACCGCGGAAACGGTGGCCGCGCCGGAACTGTTTGCTCTGACTGAGGTGCCGCTGGAAAGTTATGCCCCTGAGGACTGCCCGCTCTGCGCCGCCGGCGTGCCAATCAACACCCGGGTGGGCAAAGGCGCCGCCTATGTGGGGGCGAGACCTGGCGGATCGTGACGACACGCCAGGTCTCCTCATCCTACATCGGCGGCGGGCCCCCGTGAAGCTCTTCAACCAGATGCGAACGGGACTCGACCTCGCTCAGGCGCATCGAGGCGTAGGTCGAGGCGGCGCGCAGCAACTCGCGCGCCTGCGCGGTCGGAAGCAACCGCAGATCATCGAGGTCCAGGCCAAGCCCGCGCAGATACTCCTCCATGTACGCACGTTCCAGATGGCTCTGCGCCATGCGTGGGGATTGATCCTCGAACTCCTGCTCTGTCATACAGCACCTCCCTCCACAAAAACGCAAGATGCCCGTCGCGGGGCGGGCTGGACGTACCAGGCGCAGGACGGCCAGGCACACATCTTCAGGATAGCAGATGCCCCGTGGACGCTTCAAGCAGGAGCGCCTCTACCTGATGGGATGTTCTCGCTACTTGCAGGGCCTCTGCCAACCGCTTGCACATGATCTCCGCCCCACTGCAGCGACCAGGCCAGGTTATGCTATCCTATAGCGAAACCATCAGCCAGGCAGGCATCGAGGACGTGCTCGCATGCCCCTGTGCATGCATGTTCACCTCCTCTGGTTATGCGTGTCGCCATTGTTCACGATTATCTCAACCAGTACGGCGGGGCCGAGCGCGTGCTGGAGGCCCTGCACGAACTGTATCCCGACGCGCCGGTCTTCACCTCGGTCTATGCCCCCGAGGCCATGCCGGCAACCTACCGGAACTGGGATATCCGCACCTCGTTCGTGCAACGGGTTCCAGGCTGGCGCCGGCATTTCCGGCGCTACTTTCTGCTCTATCCGAGCGCTTTCGAGAGTTTCGACCTGCGCGACTACGATTTGATTCTATCGAGCAGCAGCGCCTTTGCCAAGGGGGTCATCCCGCGGCCCGATGCGCTGCACATCTGTTACTGCCACACGCCGATGCGCTTCGCCTGGCGCAGCCAGGATTATATCATCCGGGAGGGGATCGGCGGGTTGCCCGGCCTGCTCTTGCCCTTCATGCTCACCTATGTTAGACTCTGGGACGTAGTGACAGCCAATCGGGTGGACGTCTTTGTCGCCAATTCGCGCGAGGTTGCCAGGCGCATCAGCCGCTATTACCGGCGCGAGGCCGAAATTGTGCCGCCACCGGTCGATCTGCCGCCCTATGCTCCGCAGCCTGCCGCCGATTACTACCTCGCCGGCGGGCGTCTCATCCCCTACAAGCGTATCGAGTTGATCGTCGAGGCTTTTAACCGCCTGCGCCTGCCGCTGAAGATCTTCGGCGATGGCCGCGACCGGCAACGCCTGGAGCGCCTGGCCGGCCCAACCATCGAGTTCCTGGGCTGGGTGGATGAGACAACCCGACGCGACCTGTTCGCGCGCTGTCGTGGGTTTGTCTTCCCTGGCGAAGAGGATTTTGGCATTACGCCCGTCGAGGCCATGGCCGCCGGTCGCCCGGTGATTGCCTATGGCGCGGGCGGCGCGCTGGAGACGGTGATCGAGGGGGTAACGGGGCGGTTCTTCTACGAACCGACGGCAACGGCGCTGGCTGCTGCCGTGCTCGCCGCACAGCATGATGATTACGATTCGCTGACCATTCGTCAGCACGCCGAGTACTTTGGCCGCGAGCGTTTTCTGCGCCAGATGCGCGCGGTGATTGATGAAGCCGTTGAGTCCCGACGGCAGGAGGAGCGCGTTGCGCGTGCCCACTGAAACTCGATGCGCTGCCGCCTCCCCCATGGTCCGCGCGGGGCGCCGTTGCGCCCCGCGCGCTCCACGGCCGGCCAGACGCGCCGTTGCCAGTGAGCCGCTCCCGCCACGAGCCTGCGTGGATGCGGGGCGTCTGCCGTCCAACCCATGCGCCGTCGCCGGAGGGCCACTCCCGCAACCCTACCCGTTTGCCTGAGCATGCATCTGTACGAATACCTTTCCATCCTGCGGCGCTACTGGTTGCTGGTGCTGTTGCCTCCCCTCATCGCCGGCGCGCTCAGCCTGGCCCTGGCCCTGGGCCGCGCCCCCGTCTACCAGGCCAGCGCGCTGGCCCTGGTCTCGCGCGTGCCGCTCTCGGCCACGGCGCCTTCATCATTGCCCGATGTTGACGAGCGCTCCACCTGGATGACCACGGAGTACCTCCTCGACGACCTACCCTTCGTGGTGGGCAGCGCCGCCTTCGCCGCCGATGTGCAGGCCGCCCTGGCGACCGAGGGCTACCAGATCGACGCCGCAACGATCCGCGGTAGTCTGCAAGCGGAGGTAACCCACCGCGCCGTGACGTTCCGCGCCGTTGCCGGCGCCCCCGAAGCCGCGAGCGCCATGCTCCGCGCGACGCTGGCGACCTTGCAGAGCGGCGGGCTGAAGTACTGGGGTCGCGCCTCCGCCGGAGGGTTGCACGTGGCGATGCTCGATCCGCCCGGGCCGGCGGCCCCGGTGGCCGGTCGCCGTGAGGTGCTGCGCGATGTCGCCCTGCGGGTGGCGCTGGCCCTCGCTGCCGGGGTGGGCCTGGCCTTCCTGCTCAACGCCTTCGATGACCGGCTGCGCAGCCCGCGCCAGGCCGAGCAGTGGCTCGGCGTGCGTGTGATTGGGGTGATCCCGAAAGAGTGATCCGCCCTTCCTGCGGTATGGTTGTTCACCTCAGCCGTCCATGCGGCTGCGCCGCACATGAACAGGATGAAAATAGGTTATTCTTGGGAGGGCTTTGCCCTCCCAAACCCTCCCCCCCGGTCGGGGTACGGGGAACCCTGGGTTCCCCATCTCCCGGCTCGAGCGGCAATCCGTTGCAACGAAGGTGACGGCCCCCTCCCCAGCCCTCCCCCGCTGGGGGAGGGAGTCCGGCTCCTCCCCCCAGCGGGGGGAGGGTGGGAGGGGGGCTGCGGCGCCGCATGCGCTTAGGTGAACGTATTGGCTCCAGCAGCCTATTTTCACGTCAGCCGTCCATGCCGCCGGGCGGCACACCGCCCAATGAAAACGGGGGTATGGGGGAACCTGGTTCCCCCATTTTCACGTTAGTCCCCGCCAACCTCCACCTCAACCGCATGGCGGGCGACGGGCTGCTCGCCGAGCACGCGCTGGCGCCAGCGTAGCGGGCCGAGGGCGCGCAGTTGT
>DAOTYR010000379.1:0-1714 GCA_034434655.1 Chloroflexaceae bacterium | reverse complement strand
GCGGGGGAGGGTCAGGGAAGGGGCGGTCACCGTGCCCGCGGCGCCGTGGCGCGGGCGGGACGCCCGCGCTCCCAGGCGATGTTCATCGGGCGTGGTGCGGCGGAGCCGCATGGATGGCTACCGTGAACATAGGCTGCTCACCTACGCGCATGCGGCGCTGACCCCCCCCCTCCCAGCCTCCCCCCGCTGGGGGGAGGCGCCGGGTTCCTGCCCCCCAGCGGGGGGAGGGCTGGAGAGGGGGGGCCGTCACCTTGCCCGCGGAGACGCGACGAGGGCGGGCCGCCCGCGCTCCCAGGCGATGTTCATCGGGCGTTGTGCGCGAATCGCATGGGCGGCTGAGGTGAATATGGGGGAACCCGGTTCCCCCATCCCCCCGCCCGTGGGAGGGTTTGGGCGGGCGCAGCCCGCGCGCAGGCGGATGAGGCAACCGGGTTTCCCCATCCTCTGCGGATGCGGGCCGGAGGCCCGCGCACCCAGGCCCCGGCCCACGGGAGCGCGCAGTTCTTCCCAGGCCTGCCCTCAGTCTGCCGCGTCGGGACCGAGGATGACCACCACCTGCGCTTCACTCGCCAGCCCGGCAGGTAGCGGGCCATTCACCAGTTCGGCCCCCAGGGTGCGGGCCACCCGGCGGCTCGTGGCCGGGTGATTGGAGGGGTTGTACACCACCGTGCGCTCCACCGTGAAGGGCGCGTTGTCGGGAACGAGCACCCTGAACCCCGCCCGTTCGAGATCCAGGCTGACGCTGCGGGCCAGGCCCGGCACATCGGTGCCGTTGAAGACCTGCACGACAGCCCGCTCGGCGGCTTCGCTCGGCGGGCGTTGCCACTGGTCGAGCACCGCCTGCACCGCTGCCGGATCAAAGACCAGGTTGCTCCCGTTTTCGTACAGGATCTGCTCCGGCCCGAGCTGAAACTGCCCCAGCGTCTCGGGGTCCAGCCCGCCTGCCAGGATCATCAGGCCGAGGAGCGTGTCGAGGCGATCCACCGGCAGGGTGGTGACCACCGGCGGGGTCGTCCCTTCCTGGCCGGCCATGGCCCGCAGCAGGTCAGGAAGGGTCAGGGCGCGGCCCACCCAGCCCCTGGCGCGCAGTTCCTCGAGCACTGCCCGCGCCACCTGTTGCTGCCGTTGCGCGCGTCCGAAGTCGCTATCGGCATGACGGGTGCGGGCGTAGATCAAGGCCGTCTTGCCGTCCATGCGCTGCGGCCCGGGTTGGAACTCGACCCGCATCGTGCCAAAATCTTCCGTCGGATACTCCTCGTCGAGGATGTAGCGCGGCACGTCGATCGTTACCCCGCCCAGGGCGTCAATGAGGCCCTCGAAGCCGGCGAAGTTCACCGTCGCCATGAAGTCAACCCGCATGCCGCGCCGACGCAGGTCGAGGAACTCCTCCACCGTGGCGGCGGCCAGGGCCATGCCCCCTTCCTGGGGCGTCACGTCGGGGCCGTAGCGATCCGCCGCCTGGGCGTGGCCCTGACCGTAGGCGACATTGATCTTGGTGACCCCGACACCCTCCACCTCCACCTGCGCGTCGCGCGGGATCGAGAGCAGCGACACCCAGCGACTGCCCGCGTCGAGGCGCGCCAGCAACAGCGTGTCGCCCCGCACGCCTTCCTGGGGATAACCGGCACGCTCGTCCACCCCGATGATCAGCACATTCGCCCCGAAGAGCGGCGTGGCGATGGGCGGGTTGTCGCGCACGTCTCGAACGGTGATG
>DAOTYR010000378.1:0-3481 GCA_034434655.1 Chloroflexaceae bacterium | reverse complement strand
GAGCGGCCTGTCCTCGCGCTGGCTGCCGAACACCCGGCTCCAGGCGTATGACAGTTCGCCGCCGAAGAGCAGGATCTGCGACGAGATGAAGATCCACAGCAGCAGGGTCATCGCGGCCCCCAACACCCCGAAGGACGAGAAGTTGACCCGCGCGAAAATGAATTCCGCCAGGCGCTGGAGCGCGGTGAAGGCGATCGCCGCGACCAGGGCCGCCGGCCAGACATCGCCCCAGCGTGGCAGCGGGCTGGCCAGCACTTTGTAGAGCGTGGCGAAGCCGGCGGTCAGTAAGGCGACGAACAGGGCGATCCGGGCCACCTGCAACAGCACGGTATTGAGCGGCAGCCAGTCTACGTAGGCCGTCAGCAGCGCGAGAGCCAGGTTGCCCAGCACGGCGGCAAGTATCAGCGCGGCGACCCCTAGCAGCAGCGCGAACAAGGTCAGGCGGCCCATCACCATGGTGACCACCGCCGTCTTCAACCCCGCCCCGTTCGTGTTGGGTTGCACGTTCCAGATCTGCTGTAAGGCCCGGCTCAAGGCGCCCAGCAGCCCGGTCGCCGCAAAGAGCAGCGTCCCGATGCCCAGCAACCCCGTGCCCACGCGGGTTTCGGAAAAGTGGCTCAGGGTCTGGCTGATCAACCCGGCGATCTCCGCCGAGCCGACGATTTGCTGGAGGAGCGTCTGCACGTTCAGTTGCTGCGGATCGACCACGAACCCGACGATGCTGATGACCACCAGCAGCATCGGGAAGATCGAGAAAATCGCGAAGTATGCCAGGGCTGCGGCCATGTCACCGACGCGGTCACGCTGGTATTTGTCCAGGGTCAGGCGGATCAGGCGCACCAGGGGATGATTGTTCATACCCGTCTCTCCTACGCCGCGGTTTCGCCGCGCGGCCTCTTACGCACTCGTTCTAGCGCCATAGCGGAGCTATGGTACAATCCCGGCTGCTGGCCTGACACGATGATCGTGATGGAGGCGACGGGAGGGGGCGTGGGAGGGCGAGGCCCTCCCCGCACAGAAATGGTCCTTCATCATCAACTTGTCGGACCATTGCGCATAGGCAACCTCGAAATGGCGCGCCGGTGGGGCGGCCGTTGCTGTCGCGGCAGGAATCGCTGTGGATACCAGGAAGATTGGCGTTATCGTAGGTCGCGAGTGGTCCTGGCCTCCTGCGTTCATCGAGGAGGTGAACCGGCGGAAAGCCGGCGTTATTGCCGAATTCGTCAAGCTCGGCGGCACGCGCATGGCCGAGCCTTGCGAATACGATGTCATTGTGGATCGTATTAGCCATGAAATACCGTACTATCGAACGTTCCTGAAAACCGCAGCCCTTTCAGGCACGCGAGTGGTGAACAACCCCTTCTGGTGGAGCGCCGATGATAAGTTCTTCGGCGCCAGTCTCTGCGCCCGGCTGGGCGTTCCCCATCCCCGCACCATCGCCTTGCCCTCGCATTCCTACATCGAAGGCGTGGTTGACGAGTCGTTGCGGAACCTGCGTTACCCCCTGCCCTGGCAAGAGCACGTGGAGTATGTGGGCGGCTTTCCCGTCATGCTCAAGCCGGCCTGGGGCGGCGGTTTCAAACAGGTCTACAAGGTCCACAGCTTTGAAGAACTCTGGCGCGCCTACAATGAGACCGGCACCGAGTGCATGATGCTCCAGGAATATATTGCCTGGGAGAAGTATGTGCGCTGTATCGTCATCGGGCGCCGGCACATCATGACCATCAAGTTCGACGCCAACGCCCCCTGGCCCCATCGCTACTTCCGCGATGACTATTATCTGACGCCGGACGAGGGGCGCCAGGTCACCGACTATGCGCTGCGCATCAACCAGGCCCTCGGCTACGATATGAACACGGTCGAGTTTGCGCTCAAGGGGGGGGTGCCCTACGCGATTGATTTTACCAACCCCGCCCCCGACTTCGACGTAAACTCCCTCACGCCGTACTACTTCGACTGGGTGGTGAAGACGATGGCCGATTTTACCATCGAACTGGCCCTGCAAGGTCGCGAGACGCCCGCCGGGTACCCCTGGAGCCAGATGATTGGATAGGGCAATGAGCCTTCTCTCGACGATTGAATACTACCATACCCTGCTCACCCCGGAGGTGGCGACGGCCTCCTGGGCGCGCCTCAGCGAAGAGTTGCGCGCCCGCCGGCTCTACTTCGGCGCGCGCCCTCTGGCGACCGTCCTGCGTCCCCGCCTGCTCACCGCGGAGCAGCATGCCCTCCTGCGGCGCGCCGTCGGCGTCGTCGCCGCCGCGGCGCGCAAGGTCGTCGCCGTCGCTCTCGACCCCGGCCCCGACGGCGAGGCGGTGCGCCGGGTGTTGCTGCTGACGCCGCAGGAGGAGGCCCTGATCGCCCGGCATCCCGGGTATGCCGAGCCGAGCGCCCACTCGCGCATGGATACCTTCATGACTCTCGATGGAGCCTCGCTCCAGTTTGTTGAGTACAATGCCGAAAGCCCCGCCGCGATTGCCTATCAGGATCTGCTCGCCGAGGCGTTCCTCGCCATGCCGGTGATGCAGGAGTTCGCGCGCCGGTTCCCTCTGCGTCCCCTGCCCGCCCGCCAGCGGCTGCTGGAGACGCTCCTCGCCTCGTGGCGCGAGGCCGGCGCGCCAGGAGGCGAACCGGTGGTGGCCATCGTTGACTGGCGCGGCCTGCCCACCGCCACCGAGTTCGAGTTGTTCGCCGCCTACTTCGCCGAACACGGCCTCCGCGCCCTGATCTGCGCCCCCGACGATCTGCGCTTCCGCGATGGGCGCCTGTTCGCCGAACTCGATGGCGCTATCACCCCCGTAACCATCGTCTTCAAGCGCGTGCTCACCAGCGAACTGCTCACCCACTACGGCGCGGCGGCCCTCGATCACCCCCTGGTCCAGGCCTACACCGCCGGCGCCTGCGTGCTGGTCAACAACTTTCGCGCGAAGTTGCTCCACAAAAAATCTCTGTTCGCTCTGCTCTCCGATGAAACCTTCCTCGCCCCCCTCAGCCCCGAAGAACGCGCCGCCGTGGCCGCCCACGTGCCCTGGACCCGCGTGGTGCGCCCCGGCGAGACGACCTATCAGGGTGAGCGCGTGGATCTGCTGGCCTTTGCCCGCGCTAACCGCGAACGCCTGGTGCTCAAGCCCAACGATGACTACGGCGGGCGGGGCATCACCATCGGCTGGGAGACTGATGCCGCCGGCTGGGACGCGGCGCTGCGGGCGGCCCTGGAGGCGCCCTTTGTGGTGCAGGAGCGGGTGCGTATCGCCTACGAACCCTACCCCGCCCTTGTGGACGGCCAGGTCGTCGTGGGTGAGCGGCTGGTGGATAGCGATCCGTTTCTCTTCGGCGCCGAGGTTGATGGCTGTCTCTGCCGCCTGTCCACGATGACGCTGCTCAATGTCACCGCGGGCGGCGGTTCCACGGTTCCGGTCTTTGTGTTGGAGCAGCGGTAGGGCGCGGCCCGCCCAACGCCTCCCGCGGGCGGGGGCGTGGG
>DAOTYR010000377.1:0-1534 GCA_034434655.1 Chloroflexaceae bacterium | reverse complement strand
CCGGTGAACCTGGGCAGCGCCTACGAGATCAGCATCCGCGAGCTGACCGAACTGGTGGCCCGGCTGACCGGCTTCAACGGGCGGATCGTCTGGGACACCAGCAAGCCCAACGGGCAACCCCGGCGCAAACTCGACACCAGCCGGGCCAGAGAACGTTTTGGCTTCGTGGCCCACACGCCCTTTGAAGAGGGCCTGCGGCGGACCATCGCCTGGTACGAGCGCCAGCGAGCAGAAGGCCGCGTGTGAGAGGACGCGCGCAGTGGCGAAACCAGCAGGAGCCTGCCCCCGCGGGCGGAACAACCGGATCGCGCAGGGCTGCGCCCCCCGCGCCTCCTGCCATACCGGTGCGCACAAGGGGCCGCGCGCCGAAACCATGCCTCTAGCTCCAATACGCTTGCACATCAGCCGTCCATGCGGCTGCGCCGCACACTGACGGGATGAAAATCAGGTTGTTCTTGGGAGGGCTGCGCGCTCCCAGACCCTCCCGCGGGCGGGGGTATGGGGAAACCCGGTTTCCCCATACCCCTGCGCAAGGGCTGCGCCCTCACCTTCCCGGGGGCGGGGGCGTGGGGGAACCTGGTTCCCCCATGCTCACGTTAGCTCTTCACCCCCACCCTACCCCGTTGACGGAGGACACCCGACTCCTCCCCCCAGCGGGGGAGGTTGGGAGGGGGGCAGAACGCGGCGAACGGTTTTCACATCAACTCTTCGCCCTCACCCCACCCCGTTGAGGGAGGGCACCCGACTCCTCCCCCCAGCGGGGGGAGGTTGGGAGAGGGGCATACCACTCGCAGAGCCTTATTTGTAACGGCATCGACCTCAACTCCATCCCTCGAGCCAGCCCTATGCGCCATCATTCCTTGCGTATCGCAGCCCTCCTGATCGCCGGATTGTTCATCAGCATCCCCGCCCTATCCCTGCGCGCCCAGGACCCGGCGCGGATCTACCTGCCGCTGCTCCGCCAGCCCGGCAATGCCGTCCCGCATGTCTTCGGCATCGAAATGTCGCAACTCACCACCGACCGCGGGCTACGGTTGATGAGCGTGTCGGGCACGGCCTGGGTGCGCCGCAACGCCCTGGAATGGAAACACATCGAGCCTGAGCGCGGCGGCGGCTACCGCTGGGATCACCCGGGCGTACAGGTCATCGAGCAAGACATGCGCACCGCGAGTGAACTGGGCGTGAACCTGATCGTGATCATTCGCGGCAGCCCCTCCTGGGCCACGGCGCCCTACACGGCCGACTGCGCGCCGATCAACCCGGCGCACTACCAGGACTTCGCCCGCTTTATGGCCGAAGTCGCCCGGCGCTACAACGGGCCGCCCTACAACGTGCGCTTCTGGGAACTCGGCAACGAACCCGACGCCCCCGTGTTCGCAGACGACTCCGTTTTTGGCTGCTGGGGCATCACCACCGACCCCTACTACGGCGGGCGAGCCTATGGCGAGATGCTCAAGGTGGTCTACCCGGCCATCAAAGCCGCCAACCCCAACGCCGTCGTGCTCAACGGCGGGCTGCTGCTCGACCGGCCCTA
>DAOTYR010000376.1:0-15337 GCA_034434655.1 Chloroflexaceae bacterium | reverse complement strand
GCGAGCGCGATGTACTCGTCCATTTCCTGATGGAAGGCAATGGCGATGCGCTCCGGGTCGGGCGCCAGGCCCGCGTCGGCGAGGATGCCGAGTTGCACCTCGCCATTATAACTCAGGATGCTGATCCCCAGGCCCAGGCGGGCCGTCGGCACCCAGAACATGGCGCGGCGAATGGTCTGTCCGGCCAGGGAGTACGGCTCACGCGGTCCGGGCACATTGGTGATCACCACGCTGGCCTTGGCGGCGAAGATATCCACCCCGAACCGTTCCACCTCCACCGGGGCCGCGCCCATCGCCTCCATCAACCCGAAGGCGATCACGGCTTCGGGCGAGCGTTTGATCGCACTGGTCTCGGCATGAATACGCGCGACCCGCTCCACGACGTCGGTCACCCCGATCGGCAAAGAAACGAAAATCAGCCCGAAGTGGTTCCCGCCATCAGGGAGGGCGCCGGGTGGCAACAGGTTCACCGGCACGACCGCGCGGATGGTCATATCGCTCACGTTCACCCCCCGCCCGCGCAGGTACCGGCCCAGGGCCCCACTGACCGCGGCGAGCAACACATCGTTGATGGTCGCGCCGGTGACCTTTCCGGCTGCCTTCACGTCGGCCAGGGGCACCGGCCCGGTCCAGGCGGCGCGTTTGGCGACGCTGAGGGGCCCTTTGAGCGGGGTCTGTGGATCGGGGCCCATGAGCACCAGCTTCCCGGCGGCGCCGGCGCTATTGAGGCCCAGCTTCAGCAACTGGTCGGGATGGCTGATCAACTCCCAACCCTCATGGAGCGCATGGTCGGCCGCGCGGGCCACATCGCTGATCAGCGCCAGGGGCGAGCGAGGGGCATGATGGTTCTCGTGCTGTCTGGCGGCGGCCCGCGCGGCGCCCTCGTCGGTCATGCCGAGCAGCATGTGGCTCAGCGCCATCCCGTCGGCCAGGCAATGGTGCAGGCGCATAATCAGGGCGCAGCCCGTGCCGCACCGGTCAACCAGGTACATCTGCCAGAGCGGGCGCGCCCGGTCGAGGGTGGCGCTCAGCAAGTCGCTGACCAGATCACGCAGGTCGGCCTGGGTGCCCTCGCCGGGGAGGGCGATATGGTGCAGATGGGCGCTCAGTTCAAAATCGGGGGCCAGTTCCCAGTAGGGACGACCGTCGCCTCGCGGCTCGACCATGCGCTGGCGGAAGCGCTCGAAGACCAGCAGCCGCTCGCGGACGATCCTGCGCAGGTCGTCGAAGGCGATCGGCTGGTCGAAGCCCCAGAGGGTGGTGATCACCATAGGATTGACTGGCTCGTCAATGTGGAGCCAGTAGGCGTCGATGTTGGAGAACGGTGTTCGCGCGGACCGGTCGCTCATCGGGTCACCTCCTCATAGGCGGCGGCTGTGGCGGTGGAGCGCGCCATGCGCCGTCGCAGCCCGATCCCGGCGAGGACCACGCCAACCGCGGCCCAGGCCCAGCGCATCCGCGCGGGATGCCGGGCGCGCACCCCTTTGGACGCGGCGGGGATGCGGGCCAACTGCTCGGCGGCCTCGGCGCGGGTGCGGGCGAACAGCGCGGGGTCGGCGCGCAACTTGTCAGCAAGGGCGCGTCTGGCCAGCACATCCTCATCGGTAACATAGACGCCAAGGGAGCGCAGGCCGGCCAGTTGCAGGCCGTGCTTCTTGAACAGGCGATAGATCTCCTTGACCCGCTCCATGGTGATGTTGCGGCCGATGGTGTAATCCTCGAACCGTCCATCTATCGCCAGCAGCGCGGTCTCCGCCAGACAGGCGTAGACCGTGCCCGGCGGCAGGCCGATGTTGTAACTGATGGCTACGTCGCCCGGCAGCAGCACCTCACCGCTTTCAATCACCAGCACATCCGGGCGTAAGGCGGCTTCGGCTTCGCTGATATCAGGCGGCCGGGCCACGTCGCAGATCACCGCCCCGGGCTTGCAGCGGGTAATGTCGAGCACGCGCTGGCCGAAGGCCGAGGTGGCGGTGACGATCAGATCACACTCGCCGGCGAGTTCATCCGAGCGCGTGGCGATGATCACCCGCGCCCCGGGCGTCTCTTCCTCGATGGTGCGTTTCAGGGCGATCAGTTTCTCCGGCTCGATCGAGACCAGCACCACATCGCGGATGGCCTGGGCCAGGAGGCGCGAGCATACCGAGCCGATCGAGCCGGTCGCGCCGATGACCATGGCCCGGCCATGGGTCAGGTCGCTGGCGCCCATCTTGCGGACGGCCTGTTTGGCCGCCTCGAGCGTGGCAGCCACCGTCAGACTATTGCCGCTGGTGATGGCGATATCGGCCTCGTGGGCCACGGTGGCCCCGGCATCGCCCACCACGCTGGTAAAGGCGCCCAGCCCCATGATCCGGGCGCCCATACGTTCGGCCATGCGCGCGGCCTGGTTCAGGCGCGTGTAGGTGAAGCGTTCTCCGTGGCGCATCATCTGGCGTGGGGTGGCGCCCAGGGAGATCAGGTAGCCCTCAACCCGCTGGCCGGTGGCCGCCGAACGCACGCCGCTCACCTTCCCCACGTAGATCGGCGGGAAGTAGGCCGCCACGGCCTCTACCAGTTCGTCCGGGAGGTAGCGCGTCCAGCCGAACCAGGGGTGGGCGTGGATGAAACTGACGTTCAGCGGGTGGATCACAAAGGCGAACTTGTTGATCCCGGCGTCCTCCGGCTGCAAATACGTAATCGCCGGCGACCACTCGATCTCGGCCAGGAGGTCCAGGTAGGTATCCTCGGTAAGAGGGGCCTCGGGGTTGGCGCGCAGGGCCGCCAGCAACCCTTCGACCGTCGCCGCCGACCAGTGGCGCAGGCCATCCACGGGGATCAGCCCGTCGAGCAGCGAGACCACGATCGAAGCGCCCCGCGCCTGCAGGTCGGCGCGGTCCTCCGCGCTGGCCCACTCGACGACGATCGTCTTGCGTTGGAGCGAGGCAGGCGCGTAGCGCCGGATGGCCCCAATTTCCCCGGCCAGCAGATCGGCCCAGGCAAAGGGCGCCGCCGGGCGCGGGTTGCGTGGCGTGCCAGGGCGCGGGACGACCCGGTGGAAGGGGGCCGTCTTGAGCCACTCCAGCGTGGGCGCGGCCACTCGCGGCAAGGTGGCGGGGCTGCCAACCCCCGGCAGGTCGGGCATGCCGAAAAAGACCACCGGATCGGCGTAGCGCACGGTGCAACCCCGGCGCGACAGGGCGTGGGCCAGCCCGTCATGGTTCAGACCGGGCACCATCAGCACCCGCTTCCGACTGAAAATGCCCGGCTGGGCCCGATCGGCGAGGATCACGCCCCAGCGTTCCAGCATCGGACGCACGCCACTGCCATCCACCACCGGCGTCTGCCTGGCGGCGGCGGCCAGGGCGCTGCCCAGGGCGTGGGATTGCCGCGCCGGGCCAAGCCGCAGGCTGGCCGGCATGTTCTCCAGGGCAATGGCGCTCACCCGCCCATCGTGTTCGGCGATCAACCGCCGCGCAAGCTCCAGATCGCCGCCACAACCGATCCGGCGCACCTGCACGGGCGCGCCGAGCATCTGGATGGTCGCGGTCTCATCACCGCTATCGTCGTGAATAACGAGCACGTGCTTCACAGGAGAGTCCTTCCCGCTGGTTTGTTCTGGGATCGGCCTCTACTCTAGCACCGCCAGGAGATAGTTTCTGGTAACAAACGTCACACGCCAGTAGTAAGCTATTAACCAATCGTCGCGCCTGGAGACGGGGTAGGGCACTCGCGTTGCCCCACCGCCCTGGCCTGCCGGGCGGGGCCAGGAGGGCGCAGCCCTCGCGGAACAGAGCCGGCTACCCTGCGTCTCCGCATAGGCGCTCAGCGCACCACCTGGCTGGCCACGGCCAGGAAGTGGCAGATGCTCCCCACCAGCACGAACAGGTGCCAGATCGCATGCCCGTAGACAATGCGCTCGTGATAAAAAAAGTATGTGCCACCCGTGTAGGCAATGCCTCCGATAGCCAGCAGGATGGCCGTGGGGAGCGGCAGGGCCTGCAGCATAGGCTCGGCGGCAACGATGATCAGCCAGCCCATCGCAATGTAGATCAGGGTTGAGATCAGCCGGAAGCGCGTGGCAAAGATGAGCTTGAAGACGATCCCCGCGACGGCCAGGCCCCAGATCACCGCGAAGAGGGGCCAGCCGACGCTGTTGCGCAGGGTTATCAGGGTAAAGGGGGTATAGGTTCCGGCGATCAGCACGAAGATCGCGCAGTGGTCAATGATCTCGTAGCGTCGCTTCAGCCGATGATCCCGTTCCCAGTGGAACAGCGTCGAGGCAGTGTACAACAGCGCCAGGGCAACGCTGAAGATCGCCGCGCCGGTGATGCGCCACGGGTCGCCGCTCCCCGCCGCCATGCCCACCAGCATGGCCCCCGCAATCACGCTCGCCACCGCCCCGACGCCATGGGTGATCGTGTTGGCGTTCTCTTCCGGGTTCATCGGATCGAAGCTCAGCATTGGTTCCTCCTCTTCCTGCTGCTCACGTGAACATAGTCTCCTGGAGCAGGGGTATGGGGAAACCTGGTTTTCCCATACCCCCGCCCGCGGAAGGGTCTGGGAGCTTTTTCCGCATCAGGAAGCGCTCCGAAGCTCACGCCTCCGCCCGCCGGAGGGTCTGGGAGGGCGCGGCCCTTGAGCAGGGGGATGGGGAAACCAGGTTTCCCCATTCCCCCACCTGGTGGGAGGGTCTGGGAGGGCGCAGCCCTCCCAGGAACCACCTTTTTCATCCGGTGGGGTGCGGCGTAGCCGCACGGACGATGGAGCGGCAATCTACCATCCGCAATCTGAACTCTAAAATGGTAAACGACACACACATGCCCGTCGCATGGGCAAACATAGCCATGCGTTGCCCGTTCAACGGTGCATGCCCGCGTGTATGCGTTGTATCAGTCGGGGTTGCTCACAGATGTGGCGGGAATTATACCGAATTTTCGGCGCCGGGGAAGCCACCCGATCAGGCAGTTTTGCCTGCCCGCGCCTGGCAGCGAGGCACGGCCCTCCCGAGTTCACCGCAGCCGTCCAGCGGCTACGCCGCACATTGACGGGAGGAAAAGAGGTTGTTCCTGGAGGGCGTGGCTCTCCCACACCCTCCACGCGGGCAGGGGTGTGGGGCAACCCGGTTTCCCCACACCGCATCGGTGTACCCTGGCATCAAGGAGTCCCTTCAAACCTGGCGCTACCGCCGCCCGGAAACCCATGGCAAGAGCGTCCGGTGCGGCGCTTCGCCGGTGCTGAGACGCACGGTAAAGCGCACCCGCGGCTGCGCCGGATCGTTGGTCCGCACCTCGATCGCCCCGCTGGCCGGCCACGCGCCTGTCGGCGCGGTCCAGCGCACCCGCACCGGCACGTTCCCCACCATCCCCGGGGGCAGGCTTTCGCCCGTCGCTTCTACCTCCAACCAGGCCAGGGCTGACATCTGCGGACGCAGTTCTATCGTCAGCCCGTTATCGATCCTCAGGTCGCTGCCGCAGCCGAGCGTCTGAGCCTGACGGACATGATATTGCACCCCGGCGCTCGCCGATGCAGACGCGGGCAGCCGGCCCACCTGGCGGTAGCGCAGGCTGATGCGCCCATCGGGCATCAACAATGCCTGGAAGCTCAGGCGCGTCGTCGGATCGCTGTAGAGCGGCACGTTCACCCAGTTGACCAGGAATCCCTCGGCCAGGCGGGCATAGCTTACCATGGCGCCATCACGCGACGGGTCGAGGTCAACCCGCAGGGGCGCGATCGCCGCGGCGCCAGTCTCGGTCAGAGGCAGGCAGGCAGGCACAAAGGGCGTTTCCCAGGTGATCGGCGCCAGGCTGAGAAAGCCGTTCGCCCCGATGGCGACCGTCTCGTAGATGCCATCGCGGTACGGGAACGCGAAGCCGATGGGCACCGCCGGGCTGACCCCGTCATCGCTAAGGTTGAGGTGCACCGCGTCCGGCGGCGGCGCCGTCCATGCCGACGCCGGGCCATCCGTCTCGTCACTGCGCCAGACCCCGTAAGGTTCGTCGGGGATCCTGACCGTGTAGGTCAACGCGCGTGTGCCTTCGTTGCGCATGGTGAAGGTCTCCAGCGCCGTTTCGGCGAACCCCAGCGTGAGGCTGCGCGGGGTCGTCTCGGCCACCAGGCGCGGCACATCGCGGTCGAGGCTGAAGTCGAGGCTGATCTGCGCGCCGGGGCCAGGCGTGACCGTCTGGCTGCGCCGGGTGTAATCGCGCGCCCAGGCCTGCACGCTATAGGGCATGCTCGCCGGCGGCAGCACGAGACGGTAGCGCCCCTCGGCATCGGTGCTTACATCGGGACCATCAACCACCGTCACCATCGCCTGAAGCGCTTGCCCATCACTACTGCGGGTGACGCGGCCGGTAATGGTGGCATGGCTGGCATCGGGGGGCACCTCAAGGGTGACCGGGACGATCAGCGGGGCGCGGCTCAGGTCGGGCCCGTGCACCAGCACCCGGGCCTCGTAGCGCCCGGGCTGCGGCACGCGCCTGGCGTCAATTCGGAGTTGCAGGGTCAACCCTTCGCCCGCGCCGAGGGGCGCCAGCGGCCCGGCAGGCACTTCCAACCAGGGGACATCGACCCGGGCCTGGGCCACGGCGGCGTAGGCGTCGAGACGCCCGTAGCCGTAGATGTTGTTGGGGACGTTCAGGGGCTGGCAGTCGGCGTAGGCCGGTCCCCGGTAGCGCGAGTCGTCGGTGCGAGGCGCGGCCGAAGCGGTGAGCATAGCGTAGGTCGCGTCATAATCGCCAATCAGGTCGGGGCGGGCCGACCAGAGCAGGGCCACTGCGCCGGCGACGTGGGGCGTGGCCATCGAGGTGCCGCTGCTGAAGCCATAGAGCCGCCCCGGAGCAGCCATGGTCGAGTAGACGCCGCTGCCCGGCGCGGTCAGATCGGGCTTGATGCGCCCATCGGCGGTCGGCCCGATGCTGCTGAAACCGGTGAGGGCACCAGTGGCGTCGACCGCGCCGACGGCCGTGACCGTGGCATAATCGCCAGGCGACTGCACCGTGCCGCAGGTGCCATTGCCGCTATTGCCCGCCGCGAAGACCGGGTAGATGCCCGCCGCGCGCCATGCCGCCACGTAGCCGGCATACCAGTTCGCATGTCGCCCGGCGGTCCACGAGTTATTGACCACATGCGGGCGCAACTCCGGCCGGGGGTTGGCGCCGGCCAGGTCGGTTGGCGCGAGTAGCCACTCGGCGGCGCGGATCAGCTCCACTTCCCCGCACTCGCGAGCCGAGCAGGCGCGCACTGCTATCCAGCGGGCGCCGGGGGCCATGCCCACCGCGGGCTGGGTGGGCGAGAGTCCCCGGGCAGCCATGAGGCCCATCGTGTGGGTGCCGTGATCGCCCGAGTCCACCGGCACGGGCGAGGTGCCGAACAGGTCGTACCAGTTGTAGTTGTGATCCACGCCGGCGCCGGTCGAACCGCGGTACTGCCCGATCAGGGCGGGATGGTCATAGCGCACGCCGCTGTCAATATTCGCCACCGTAATCCCCTCCCCGCGCACCCCGAACTCGTTCCAGACGCGGTTGGCGCCCACCAGGTTGAGGTGCCAGCAGGCCCCATCGCTGCCGGCATTGCAGGGAGACGCGCCGTTCTGGGCGGGAACGCTGGCGGGCCGGCTTTCGAGGGTCAGCAGGCGGTTGGCGCGCACCGCGGCCACCTCGGCGCGGGCGGCGATGGCGGCCACATCGGCGGCGGCGCCCCGGACGGCGAGGGCGTTCACGATCCACAGAGGCTGATAGGCGAGGCCCCGGGCATCGAGCATGGCGCGCAGGTCGCGCTGGGTGCGCTCGGCGTGATCGCGGAGGGTGCGATAGACATACGCGCCACGCTCGGCCCAGTCGGCGATGGCATAGGCGGCGGAGAGGTCGGCCTGATCGGTCAGGACCACCAGGAACTCGGTCTGACCATCAGGGGCGGCGGCCTGTTCGCGGGCGATCTGCGGATCGACCCGCGCGGCCTGCATGGGCAGGGTGGCGCGCGCCTCGGGAAGCGGAGCGGCGGCGGGCCGGGCAGGCGCGGGGAGGGCCTCGTAGAGCCGTGGAACCACGGGCGCGTCGCCGTCGTTCCGCACAACCAGTTGCAGGCTGGCCGTCGCGCCCAGGGCGACCGTCGCCGTCAGTGCGGCGGGGGAAGCAGCCAGAACTGGCCCGCCGGATTGGGCGGTGACAGGCGGTGGCACGGCGGGGAGCGCGGGAAACAGCACCACGAGGAGGAGGAACAGCAAGAATGGCGCGCGGCGGGATATGAGCATGGGTGTGTAGAGGGGTAGGGGGAAGTAGAGGAGCCGACCAGACGTCGTCTCACGGGCAGCAGCGCGGTATTGCCCGTGTCGAGACAGGGCCGCGCGAGGCCCACGACCTGGCGCGGATGGAGCGCGTACGAGTTTTGATCATTATAGCAGTTCTCAGAGAGGTTGAACCTTCTGGGCAAGGTTGCACAATGACCCTCCCGCAGGCTCGCAGCCTGCGGGAGGGTGGAGCAGCACGGCGGGCGCGAACGATGGTCAACGTACGTGAGAAGCGCTGTAGGCTCAAAACGTTTCCAAGAAGCTGACCACACCCTCCCTCGCTGGAGGCGAGAGTGTGGCTCCTCCCCCCAGCGGGGGGAGGTTGGGAGGGGGGCTGTGGCGCCGCATGCGCTTATGTGACAGGACTTACGCGGTCGCCTTCCGGCGGGGAGGAGCGGAGGGCCGCAGGCCCTCCACCAACCAGTTGTTAGCCGCCCGCGGCGGGAGGGCCGTGGGTGTTTTGCCAGGCCGCCTGGCCGCCGCAGGCGGGAAAAGGGGTATGCGGGGAGGCGAAGCCTCCCCGCATACCCCTCCACCGCGTACGTGCTGTTATTTGAAACGTATTGGCCCTAGGCTACACGCCTGACGCAGCGTTCTTCGAGGCGTGTCAGCAGGCGATCAAGCTCGGCGAGGGTCAGCGCGAGACCGGCGGGCGCGGTATGGAGCGAGCCATTTGAGACCAGCGCGGCCTTCACGGCGTGGAAATCGTCACCGGCGGCGCGCAGATTCTGCAGATCGTGGTTGAGCCGCTCATTATTGATCCTGACCCCATGCCGGGCCATCATATCGCGATAGTAATAGTAATGTTGATTCAGATGCGAGGCGACTGTTTCAAAACCATGGCGAGCCAGCAACATGCGCGTCTTGTAGCGCATGGTGTTATCATTGAACATGACATGATCGCGGCGATTCGGCTCGATCAGGATAATATCCACATCGGGATGGCGGCGGCGCACCTGCTTGAGATGGTAATGCAAACCGGCGTGGATAAAGGTGCGGAAGACCTGATTGCCAATGCGGGTCATGCCCTCATCGCTAAAGGATCTTCCCTCAAAATGGTCGCGATTATCAAAGGGAACGAGGGGATTGACGCAGACGATCAGCTCGGCGCCGCACTCAATGGCCACATCGAGGCTGGCGGTGCCGCGGATGCCTCCGTCAATATAATCCCGATCACCGATGCGCACCGGGCGATAGAAGAGGGGCAGGGCCGCCGAGGCGCAGACGGCCATCGAGATCGGCACCTCATCGAGGGGCGGATGGCCAAACACGGCCCGTTCGCCGGTATCGAGATCGGTGGCGATGATGGCCAGTTCGCGGTGCAGATCGGCGAAGCGGTTCGAGCGTCCGGGAAGGGAGAGGGCCGCGCGGATGTAGCCTTCGAGGGCCAGCGAGTCGTAGATCCCGGTCGGCAGGCCGGCCGCCAGCGCCTCAACGAGATCAAGCAAGGAGATCGCCCCACCCTCGCCAGCCACCCGGCGCGCCATTTCCACGAACGCCCCCGGCAAGCGGCGGAGCCGCGCGAGCAGGTCAGGCAGGTTGAGCGAGTAGAGGTGGTGCGGCTCCAGTTGCTCGATCCCCAGCATGGGACTCTCGAGGACCGAGAGCAGGGTGCGGGGGGAAATATTATTGGCCAGACAGGCCCCGATGAGACTTCCGGCGCTGGTGCCGACATAGATATCAAACTCGTTGACCGAGAGTTGTTCGAGCAACTGGTCTATCGCGCAGAGGGCGCCGATCTCATAGGCCGCGCCGGCAATCCCTCCTCCAGCGAGTACAAGCGCCGTTTTGCTACGTTGCATACAAGCCTCATCGCCCGGGTACAGAAAAACAACCTTCCAAGGGACACATCATGCGGTCCTGTTCCGCTCAGGAGCGTGTCTGGCGCGCCGAACCGGGGCTCACTGCTGACGCCGCTCACGGAGCAACTGATCGATCGCCTGGGTCAACGCGTCGACCTGAGCATGGAGCCGGGCGACATCGTTGCGCGAGGGCACCTCGGCAGCGGGCTCAACCTCCTTCTGGTCGGCGCTCTGGCTGAACTCCCTGCGCAGCAGGAGCCTGCAGAGCCGTTCCCCTTCATCGGCGGTGAGTTCGCCCGCTTCCACCAGGTAGGTGATGCGGCGTTCAATCTCCGACGTCACCAGATCATCGCCGCCGAAGGAAGCGAACAAGGCCCGCCGCACCCCGGCCAGGGTATCGCCGCCGATCTGTATCAACCCCGTCAACATATGGGTCGGCAATGGGGGACCGGACCGTCCACGCGCGTGCAGGACCACCTGGGCCAGGATGCTTGAGGTAATATCCTCGCCCGTCTCATTATCGAGCACCTGAACCGCCTCGCCTTCCTGCACCAGTTTTGCAATTCCATCGAGGGTAATGTACTGCTTCTTATTCGTATGGTACAGTTTGCGGTTGGCGTACTTCTTTATGATGTGCATAGGCTTTGGTGTCTCGGCAGTGCGGTATGTCTATTATAACACGCCCGGCTGACTCCGTGCCTGCCCGAAGACCGACGCGCCGGCGCGCAGAGGCAACCGGTCGGGCAGGCGCACCGTCTGCCCCCTTCCCCACGACTGCCTGAAGACCGACGCGCCGGTGCACAGAGGCAACCCCCCGCGCCCGGCGCGTCTTCTGGCCCGCAACCTGCGCCACGGGCTAGCCCTCAGCCTTCACCTCGGCATTTTTCCGAGCAGCCCCCCTGGACGACTGCTCCTGCACCAGGCGCAGTTCCTCGACCCGCGCGGCCAGTTCGGCGATCTTGGCGCTCAGTTCGTCAATGTCGCGCTTCGAGGGGATGTTGAGCCGGTTCAAGAACTGCTCCAGGTTGTTCTCCACCTGCACGGAAATGCTGCTCACCTGGCTCTCGGCCTGCGCGACCCGCGACTGGCCCACGTTGCGGAACTTGGACATCGTCTCCTCCAGCAGGCGCTGCGCGTCCTTCTGGGCGATCTCGCCGCGCTCGACCAGCCGGTTCAGGAACGCCTCAACCTCGTCGCGGGTGAGCGCGACGGCCCCGACGCCGGCCAGCAACAGCTTCCGCATCACATCGAACACCATCATGGGCTGCTCGGGCGGGGGCGCAGGCTCTTCGATCTGCCGGACGTTGACTTCGATCTCTTCGCCGGACGACATGGTGGTTCTCCTCACGTCTATGTGCTGTACCCTGCCATGGCCTTCGCATGATACCACAGCGTGTTCGCCACGGCAGTGTATAACGCGGTGCGTTATCCCTTCAGAGTATAACACGCTGCGTTATCGGTGTCAATCACACCCACCCGGACTCGCGCGCGCCCACGTCCTCGCAATAGGTGCGTCCGGGGAAGCGGATACGCTCGGCATTGAGCAGTGCCCGCCCCCGCGCCCCGGCCAGGGTGGCCCCAAGCGCCACCACCGTTACCGCGTGCCCGCCCGTGAGCGTGATGCCGCCGGTGGGAGCGGCGCCGCGGAGCAGGAAGGCCAGTCCGCCCCGACTCGCGGGCGCGTAGCGCAGACCGGCGGGGTTGTGGGTCTGGCCGTGAAAGACCAGCACGCCCTCCTCAACTTCATTCAGCCCGTCGATGGTGGCCCCCAGGGGGTAGTGATGCGGATACCCCTGCGAGACCAGCGCCAGGGCCACGCTGGCCTCATCGCGCCAGACCAGGGGCGGTTCGCGGTCGAGCCGGCGCGCGAGAGCCGCTTCAATCAACGGCAGCAGGTCGCTCTCCAGCCGCGGCAGCACCGCCTGGGCCTCCATGTCGCGCAGGCTGCAGCGCAGGCCCGTCAGGAGGGGGCCGTGATCGGCGATCACGCAGTCAATGCCCAGAAACCCCCAGTAGGGCAGGCCCTCCTTGCGCAGCGCGCCGATGATCGGCAGAGCGACCCGCTCGTACAGGTAGGCCCCCAGTTTGCGGGTGTACAGCGAGTTCCCTGTCACTGCCCCTATCTCTGGAGCAACCGGACCGTGCAGTTCGGCGCCTGGCTGCGCGTAGAGACGCACCGGCAGCAACGGCAGGGCCGTCGTTCCATCGGTGAGCACCGAGAAGCCGACCAGCGGCCCGGCGGGATGCTCCTCAATCACCACGCCCCCACGCCCATCGCCGGCCGTGGCGGCGAAGACGGCCCGCAGGGCCTCCAACGCCGCGTAGCGGTCGGTGAAGATCGTCGCGCCGCCATCGGGGTCGTCGCTCTTGATGACCACCGGCAACGCCTGGCTGGCGAGGTACTTCTCAGCCGTGGCGAGATTCTGGCACACCCGTCCACGAGGCAGGGGCAGGCCGTGGCGCTCCAGAAAGGCCCGCGCGAAACAGCGGCTCCCCTCGATCAGCGTGGTTCGCTGCGCCGGGCCGCACACGCCGATGTGCATCGCGACCACTTCATCCACCAGCCCGGCGCGCAGAGGGCCGCTACCGGCGGGCACAATCAGGTCCACCTGTTCGGCAAACGCCCAGCGGGCCACCTCGACCACGTTCGTCGGGTCGAGATCGACCTGCGCCGCCAGTTGCACCGCCCCGCCATTGCCCGGGGCCACCAGTACCTCAGCCGTCGAGTGACTGAACAATTTCCAGACCAGCGCATGGGTCCGGCCGTCTGCGCCAAGCACCAGGATTTTCATAGGCTAAGGCAAGGTTCGTAGCAGATCTACCGCACCCCCGCCCGCGGGAGGGTGTGGGAGGGCGCAGCCCTCCCAGGATGTTCATCCCGTTGGTGGGCGGCGTAGCCGCGTAGGCGCCTCCCGGCGGGCCGGAGTTTCAGCCCGGATGGGTGAAACGGCCGCGGGTGGCGGCGATCAGGTTCTTCAGCAGCACCGCGTTGGTGACCGGACCGGCGCCGCCTGGCACCGGGGTGAGCATCCCCGCCACCTCAACCACGGCAGCGAAGTCCACATCGCCGACCAGACTGCCGTCTTCCTGCACGTTGGTGCCAAAATCAACCACCACGGCGCCCGGGCGGATCATCTCGGCGGTGATCAACCCCGGGCGACCCACGGCCACACAGACGATCTCGCACTCGCGCAGCACGGCCCCCAGGTCTGCCGTGCGCGAGTGGCACAGGGTCACCGTGGCATCGGCCGTGGTGAGCAGGTGGGCCATCGGGCGCCCGACGATGGCGCTGCGACCCACCACGGCGGCGCGCCGGCCCCGCAGTTCCACGCCGTAGTGCTGGAGCAGGGCCATACCCCCGGCGGGGGTGTTGGGCACCATAGCCGGGCGTCCCTGGGCCAGCAGCCCGGCATTGATCGGGTGCACGCCGTCAATGTCCTTGCGGTAGTCGAGGGCCATGACCGCGGCGTGGGCGTCGAGGTGCGGCGGTAAAGGCAGTTGCAGCAGAATCCCGTCCACATTCGGATCAGTATTCAGCATGCCAATGGTTGCCACCAGGGTGGCGAGGGTCGTATCGGCGGGCAGCAGTTCGAGGCGAAACGCCGCCCCGGCGCCCTCGCACAGGCGCCCGATACTCCGCACATAGCGACTGGAGGCCGCGTCGCCCTCGACCTGGATCACCGCCAGACACGGGGCGCGCCCAAGCTCTTCGGTCAGTGCGGCGATCTCGGCGCGGGCGGCGGCGCGAAGTTGTTGGGCCAGTCCTTTGCCTTCGAGCAACGTTGCGGTCATGGGGCATTTCCAGGCAACTAACGTGAACATAAGCCCTCGGAGAGGGGTGGGGGGAAACCAGGTTTCCCCATACCCCACCCCGTGGGAGGGTTTGGGAGGGCTTTGCCCTCCCAAGAACAACCTATGTTCGTGCTGTTCGTGTGCGGCGGAGCCGCATGGACGGCTGATGTGAACTGGGAGCGCGGGCAGCTTGCCCGCGGAGCCGTGACGAGGGCAGGCCGCCCGCGCCCAGGCCGTTTGCATCGGGCGTTGTGCGCCCCGCCAATGGGGCCTGATGGAATGGTCTTTGAGAAATTAATCCGCTATCCCGCGCTAGCCGTCGGGCTAAAGCCCTCGGCCAGGCAAGGCGAAGCCCGCCTGCGCGGGCTATACCGGATTATTTATTCAAAGACCATAACATAGGCTACGAGAGCCAATACGTTCACCTCAGCCGTCCATGCGGCTGCGCCGCACACCGACGGGATGAAAACAGGTTGTTCCTGGGAGGGCTGCGCCCTCCCAGACCCTCCCGTAGGTCGGGGCCCGGGTGCGCGGGCCTCCGGCCCGCATCCGCAAGGGGATAACAGGGTTCTCCTGGGAGGGCAAAGCCCTCCCAGACCCTCCCGCGGGCGGGGGGATGGGGAAACCCGGTTTCCCTATACCCCTGCTTGAGGGCGGGGGCGTGGGGAAACCCGGTTTCCCCACACCCCTGCTCCAGCAGCCTATGTTCACGTTAGCCCATGCGGCGCCGCAGCTCCCCTCGCACCCTCCCCTGCTGGAGGGAGGAGCCGGACTCACCTCCCCCAGCGGGGGGAGGGCTGGGGAGGGGGCAGTCACCTTGCCCGCGCTCCCAGGAGAACTGTGAACACGTACTCCAACTACTGGCTGATGCGGCTCCGCACAATGGCGATGATCCCTTCGGTCTCTTCACTGAGGCCGATGGTCAGATCTTCCACCTGCGCGCGGGTCTCACGCGTGAAGAGTTGATCCTCCAGCCCGCTCAGGTTGATCTCGATGTTGAGGATGGCGCTCTGCACCGCTGCGCGGGCGAGCACGGCAGCCACGCCGACGTCGCTCACCACCAGCCGGCTGACCCTGGGCGCCAGGGCGGTGCAGAGGGGCAGAATACTGGCAGCGGCCTGGGCGATGCGCAGCGGCACCTCGGTGGCCTGGCGGGTGACCTGCTGGATGGCGGCCTGACGGGTGGCCGCGTCGGCCTCGGTGGTGCGCGGCAACTTGTACGCCGCCGAGAGCCGCCCGAACACCTCGATGTCCTTTGCCGCCAGGTGTTGGAACTCGTGCCGCAGCGCCTCGGAGCGCGCATGCACGCCGCGCACCTCATCTTCGATCGCCGCGAACTGCTTCTTGCCGACGGTGAGCGCGCAGACCATGCTCACCAACCCCGCCGCCATCGCCCCCGCGAGGGCCGCCACGCTTCCGCCGCCTGGCGCTGGCGCGTTCGAGGCCAGCGCGTCGAGAAATGCGCCGATTGGCTGGG
>DAOTYR010000375.1:0-21320 GCA_034434655.1 Chloroflexaceae bacterium | reverse complement strand
ACGAGCAGCGGCGGAGCTACACCTGGGCGGAGATCGCCGACGAGGCGAACTACACGGCGACCTACACCTATGTGCTCCTCGAACCCGACGGGCACGGGGGGTACCGCCCCCGATTGGGCGAGTGGAAGGCGTAGGTGTGAAGCCATGCGTAACCGCCTTCAGGGATGTCAGGCGTTACGAAGAGCAAACGCTGTGGCACAACCTCAAGCCCGGTCTCCTCGCACACCTCGCGGCGCAAGCAAGTCGTGCCATCCTCATCGGGCTCGCACCCGCCACCTAGCAAGATCCAGAACTGAAGCCCATCGGTGCGGTCATAGACCGTGACCAGCAGAACATGATGGTCACGCGCGATGGCGGCCTGATAGCGAATACCCCGGCCTGGCATGGGTTCCTTTTCAGCCTGTGAGCGTTGCCGTTCCGCAGAGGTAGCACAACCAGGGATGCGCAGCGCCTGGGCGACGGCGTTTTGCGCTGGCCCTGCTGAGTGTAGCACAATAGGGTTCACCGGATCACGAGCGATTGTTTGCCTTGCGGAGGGTAACCGGTGTTAGCCCTCGCTCACGTCCTGGGCGAACTCAGCGCGCGATCGTAGGGTGCGACGCGGCCGTGCGCGCAGTCGCAGATCGCGGTTGTCATTCCATTGGCGCAGTCCGAATGTCAATCTATATAAGCCCTCAGGAATGTTTCAAAATCGATTGAAATTTTGCGGGGATTGTAGTGCTGGCTTGAACCGGCGCAGCTACACATCAGGCGGTTCAAGCTGGCACTACGAACTGTCAAGCTGAAACGCCCGATTCTGAAGCATGCTTTAGGCATACAATTGCGATGCTATGTCGTGGTAATAAGCAGTCTGTACAGTTGGCATGTCTGAGGTCCTCTGCTCGTGAGACCTCAAGCTGGGTGTCGGAATGCACCAACGGATTCCCGCCAATCACCAGGAGACCGGGGTCTTGAGGATAGCTGGGAAGCACAGGCATTCCTATGGGTATTCCTATGGATATTGAAGACCTCCTTGCCGATCTTAAGCAAGCCGGGGGGAGTGCAGCGGAAATAGCACACAAGTTCATCTTAGAGATCCGAGATCTGGATCGCGAGCGTGGGGCGAATCTGGCAAGATTACCACACTTGCTCGACAAACTCGAACGTCACCTGGAAAAGACTAACTTCCCACATCGTGAAGAGACTCGTGTCTGGCTAACTGATTATCGTGACGAGTTCAATCACTGGGCTACGGTTGCACGACAGCGTTTTGGGTCGGAGTTAGCTGATGCGTTGCAGTCTCTTAATATAACTCTTCAAGGCCAGATTCCTCTGCTCCGTGCTGGCCTCTTCGCGATCGAACTGCAAGCTGACCAGAACAAGGTGGCACTCTGGTATGGGCCACAGCAAGAGCGTCTTGGTGAGGCACCAATGCAGGCGATTGAGGTCTGCAAACGCATCGAGCGCCTCCGAAAGGGGCTCGGTAGCAGCCTGGATCCACATACCTTTGTGGGAAAGTTGGAAGAAGCACTGCGCCGAATACCACCCATTCAAGGGCAACGCGGCATACCAATTGGGCTTGTGCTGCCCGAGGTCGCCTTTCTAGTTCAAAGTGCTACTTTCTTCAGTAATCCAGTACGCGAAAACTATCGCAGTTATAGCCGGGCAGATTTCAGCTACGACCTGTTTCGCTGTGCCGAAGAGGTTCAGTTCCGTAAACGCTTCCAACTCGTTGTTGCCACTCGCATGCATACAGCACGCAAGACTGACTATCTCTGGGTCCCTTCCGATCTCTCTGGACGAGGCTCCACCTACTCTCACATCATCGCCGAGGAGGTTCGACCATGATCACAACAACTACACCTTCGCTGAGTCGTACCCTTGCGCGACGGATTATTGAGCACCTCGGCAGTTCAGGTCAGCCACCTGAGGAGGGCCTCCACCATTTCAGCGTCGGTCTAGAGCCGTACTTAGACGTGATCGATAGAGAGTACTTGCGCGACTATATCAGCGATGGTGGCGCGGCTTTCAAGATGGTGGTCGGGCTCTATGGAGGGGGCAAAACCCACTTCCTTTATAGCATACGGCATCTGGCCTGGACTCGTGAATACACTGTGGCATACGTAAGTCTGAAGAGTAGTGGTGAGTGTCCTTTTCATGCCTTGGAACTTGTCTACAAAGCTATTGCTGGATCCGTTGTTCCCCCTCTGGCTGCCGATGAGCGGGAGCACAGTTCCGATCGAGGGATCGGTTCGCTTCTTAGGGCCTGGTACGGCCAACGTTATCAAGCGTACGTTCAAGAGGGTATGAGCGTTGATATGACCCACGAGCGCCTCCGAGATGATATCGAGTCACTTGAGATTGGCCCAAGCATTAGCTTCGGCAAAGCGATTCGCTCTGCTCTGATGGCTCTCCACAACCAGTCGGAGGAGGATTTTAACAACGTCTGCCAGTGGCTCCTTGGCGAGGGGTTCGATCGGCGGATCCACCCACGGTATGGTATCCAGCAGAAAATTGACCGCACTTCCGCAATGAGCATGATCCGCTCGTTAGGGCGTACTGTGCGCGACCTTGGTTATACGGGCCTGGTCATCCTGCTCGACGAGGCGGAACGCGTTCCAAGCTTGAGCACGCGTAATCGTGAGCAGCACCTCAGCAATCTGCGGGAGCTTATCGACGAGTGCAGTCAGTTAACGTTCGCTGGAATTATGGTTTTCTACGCTGTCCCAGACGAAAATTTCCTTGAAGGTCGAACACAGGTCTACGAAGCTCTGAATCAACGCCTGATCACCGTCTTCAACATGCTGAACCCAACCGGTGTCAAGATTCTGCTGGAAGGCACAATCGAGGATCATGTGGCGTTTCTCTCCCAGGTTGGGGAACGTCTGTCTTGGATCTACTCGACGGCGTATACACATACCTTCCAGTCAGGCGATCTCGACCAAATGATTAGGTCTATAGCCGCCTGGGCCGAGCGCGTTCGGTATGGCGATGAAGGCTACAAGCGGTTCTTCGTTCAGAAACTCATCCAGAGTCTTGGGATTCTTCACCGCGAAGGCCGCATCCCCGACATTGAAGAACTCAGTTGATGAGGAGTCGCCTATGAGCCTCGTTACCATTATCCATCCCACCTACGGTCGTGGCGAAGTGACCGCTACTGAGGCTAATGGATTTTACCTTCATGTGCGCTTCAGTGATGGTCGAAAGCGCAAGATTCGTCGCGATCAGGTCGCGCTTGATGGGAATCCAGCGGTTACAAAACCTGGTAACCCGATATCTAATTGCTCAGGAAACGCGAAAAACCGTAAAGGACCAAGATGCTCTCGGAGGATCATTGAAGCGCTACGGATGGGCATTGTGCCCGATGCTGAGGTGGCTCGATTTACCTTTGGACGTGATCAAGAGATCAACGCTCTAAAAGCATGGATTCATGATCAGAATGATGGTTCACGCTTTATTGTTGGCGCCTATGGCACGGGCAAGACCCATCTGCTGAACTACCTGCGCACGACAGCGCTTCAAGCCGGTTATGCTGTCGCTCTTGTTGAGATGGACGGATTAGAGGCCCCCTTCTCCCGCCCCAAGCGTGTCTATAGCCAGGTAGTACAGAACCTTCAGGTTCCGATACCTGAGAAGCAAACCTGGCAACGCTTCCGCGATTTCCTCCGCCGTGTCCGGCGCAAGGGTCTATTGAGTGACCATCCGTATTTTCGGCACATCCAACCTGACACGGTTGACGAGCATATCTGGCACTGGATTGAAGGCCGTGAAGACGTTCATCGACCACGGGTAGACAAGGCAGACTATCGCGACTTGCCGGGACTCTATAACCACGGTACAGCAGCAAACATCTACTGCAACTTGCTGAGCGGTCTTGGCTGGATCTGTAGACAGATCGGTCTCAAAGGTCTGCTCTTGATCTTTGATGAGGCAGAAACCCTCTTCACCAGAGCAACGTACACTGCTAGCCAGAGTAGCTACAACTTTTTGGAAGCCCTTGTCGCAGTGGCAGACAACACGACCGGGATGACAGAGGATCCTGAAACTAAACGCTACAAGTTTGCAGCCCATGCAAAGGATGTACCTTTCCAATATCGCAACCCCAGCGGCCTGAAGCTAGCACTTGCCTTTACCGACATCTCCAACCTACGTTATTCATCAACCTTACACGATGTTGAAGTGCTCTACCTTGAACCTCTAGGCGACGAAGCTCTTGTGAGTGTCTTTGAGGAGATCCTTCAGTTGTACCAGAAGGCCTATCGATTTAGCAATCAGCATCTGCCACTTGAGGATCTGTACGAGATTGTGGCCCGGAAGGCAGAGACAACGCGCCAAAAGATCAAAGCATTCGTCGAGGCGCTAGATCTTATGCGTTTTTATCCGCAATCCACACCGGACGAATTGCTTGTATGACTGATAGAGCAACTATTACAGCTATTCGTAGAGATCTTCGTCACACGTGGCGCCCGTTTTTCAGCCGATTCGGGAACTTGACACCAGTACAGGTAGCGACCATACGGCCAGTTCTTTCAGGGGCAAACGTCATAGTGATGGCTCCTACGGCTTCTGGGAAAACCGAAGCGGTCGTTGCACCGGTAGCCGAGCAGCATATGCAGGAACGTTGGCAAGGTCTGGCTGTGGTCTACGTGGTGCCGACGCGGGCCTTGGCCAATGACATTCTGAAGCGGATAGGAGGCCCATTAGAAGATATGGGGCTCCGAGCCGTACTCAAGCACAGCGACTGGTCGTACCTTCCAGAGCGCCTGGATTGGCTGATTACGACCCCCGAGTCCCTGGACTCACTCATCTGCCGCCGTCCGCATATCTTCGCCCGGCTCCGTGCAATCCTACTCGATGAAATCCATCTTCTCGACGGCACTTATCGCGGCGACCAGCTTCGTGTGCTGCTAACCAGATTGCGTGACCTATCTGGTAACCACTTTGCCACGCACATTATCTCGGCGACCTTGCAGGACGCGGATAAGGTCGCCGAGCGTTACATGTCTTCGTATGAACTAATCGCTAGTACAGGTGGTCGCTCAGTTGATTTGCATCTGGCAACGACTCACGAAGAGATCTATCAGATTGCCCGCAAGTATAGGTGGAAGAAGGTTTTGTATTTTTGCAACAAGCGTGAGATGGTTGAGACAGTCGCCGATCAACTCACACCCATCTGGAAGCCATACCCAGTGGTCGCCCATCATGGAGCCCTCAACAAGCGGGCACGTGAGGAGGCCGAACAAATCTTGAATGAGTCGCCACGGGCAGTTGGGGTGGCTACCGGAACGCTGGAAGTGGGCATTGATATTGGCGATATTGATCTTGTAGTCCTGGCCGAACCCCCTTGGAGTCTCTCTGCACTGATGCAGCGCATCGGTCGTGGATGCAGACGCTCAGGGCGAATCCAGGCGGCAGCCATAATAAACTCACCAGACGACCAGGCGCATATAGAGGCTATGTTCGAGGCGATAAAGGAAGGCCAACTAGGAGTGGCACCCTACGAGGCCGACTTCTCAGTAGGAGTGCAACAGGCGCTATCGATTGTGTTCCAGCATCGAGGAACCGGCGCTTCTGACGACGATTTGAAACGGATGTTAACTGTACTGATGACTCCCAGCCTGACGGAGCAGATTCTCCTTCATCTTCAACATCGTGAGTGGATCGAACGACAGGGTGATCGTTGGTTTACGACCATGATGCTGATTGATGAGGCAGAACGTGGTAACATTCACACCAATATTCCGGACACGCAAAATTATCGGGTGTTTGATGTTGAAAGTAATAACGAAATCGGTCAGATTGCCGGACTGTTTGATGATGTATTCCTCCTGAATGGACAGGCATGGCAGGTGATTGATATAAAATCTACAATGATTCGTGTACGGCGGTTCCGCGGCAAGGCGAATGCAGCCCTATTTAAGCGCCACATCCAGGCTGGGCGTTACTTCTATCTGTTGCCACCATCTCTGAAAGCCCTCATACGTAACAAGTAGAGCGGTTGTGTGACGAACCAATCCACACCATGCCACTCACAGTATGTTTACCCATTGATGGAGTGGATAGTTTTGTTAGCGCGAAGAAGCCTTGAGATAATCCGGGAGCGAGGGCGTCCCACCGCCGAAGGGTTTCAGTAACGTACACGACTAAAGGTACACAATGACCCGGTTACAGGTACAAGTACAGTAATACCGGGATCGGTTGCGTGAAACTCGCCATACGTTCCTTCCAGGCTACGCCGAGTTGGAACAGGCTGTATTTCCAATCCCGCGCCGCGGGCTATTATCAACCAGATCTCGATAGCCCCGTTTCACCACCCAACGGCCCACGGCCACGTACCACAGGGACGCGATTACCAGCGGCAGCAGCAAGTGCGCAAACCGCTGGCGGTCCTCAAGCCCGCTCCAGTCCAGGTGAAAGCTCCCTGCGCTGCCGGTCGCGAAAGACCGTCTCAATCCACATCCGCCGCTTGCCCAACCAGCAGGTGTGTCCGTTCGCAGGCAGGTTCGTCATCACCGCACGTACCAGGACCTTGCCATCAGGGTCCTGGTTCCACCACGCCAGCACGTTGACCGGACCGTGGCCATCTTCCGTCAGGTAGACTCTGTGCAGATAGACCACCCTGGGCTGTCCAGCCATCCGGCTTTCCAACGACGTGGCCGGCCCATCGCGAGTGTCGGCCACCAATGTGGCTCCCGTGACGTCCAACAGGGCATCATGGCCAAGTGCACGGATCCAGGCAACCAGCTTCTGGCTAAGGTGCATAACCTGCGTGCCGCCCCCCGTGAGTCCTGGGCGCGCTGGCTGGTGCGGAACGAAAGAGAAGTCAAACCGTCGCTTTTCGGTTTGACTTCTCTTTCGTTTCCGATGCTGATAGTTGGTGAGCTACCCGTGCTGCGCCCAGAGGGCGAGCAGTCCCTCGGCGAACGACTCGCTGCGGATCGCCGTCACCTCCGCCCAGGTCAGGATGAAGGTTGCAGAGCGGCTTCGACGATGAGATCGCGTGGCCGGCATGGGCGCAGCAGCAGCCAATCACCTGTTGGAGCAGGGATCTGGGGAAACCTGGTTTCCCCAGATCCTCATCCGGTGGGAGGGTGTGGGATGGCCACGCCGTATAGGCACGAATGTAACGGGCGAGGGCTTCCTGAATCGGCAAAATGGGAGGGCACGCGCTCAGAAGCGCCCCTGAAAGCCCGTCGAGAGCTGTACCCCCCGGGCTGTATCGCCCCAAGCCGTCTGTGGCTTCACAGAGCCAATCATAGGACCACGCCCCAGGAACAACCTTTGCTGCACAGCATCAGGAGGCGGCGGCGAGGGCCAGAAGCAGCAGTGCCTGCATACCACGCCCAAGATTAGCGGGCTGAATATACTCATCGTGGCGGTGGGCATTGCCGCCGTCGGTCAGACCAATGCAGACCGATGGAATACTCTCGCTGAGGGGGATATTCGCGTCGGTGCTGCTCTGCTGGAAACTGACCGTCGCGCCCACCGACTGAAACGCGGCCACGGCTGCCCGCACCAGCGGATGGTCGCGATCGATCGCGCCGGAGGGGCGATTGCCGACCGTCTGGACGCGCACCTGCACATCGGGATGATCGCCGGCGGCAGCGGCGACCAGACGATCCACCTGGGCGAGCAGGTGGTCGAGGGCGGCAGCACTGACCGAGCGCATATCGAGGAGCATGCTCGCCGACTCGGCGATCGAATTGACCGACGTGCCGCCCTCGATGACCCCGATGTTGAAGGTAGTGCGGGGCGAGCGAGGCACCTGGATGTCGGTGATGCGGGCGGCGAGCCGCACGAGGGCGTGGATGGCGCTGGGGGTGCCATAGTTGCCCCAGGAGTGCCCGCCGGGGGCGCTCACTTCGATGCGATAGCGGCGCACGCCGATGGCCTGATGGTGAAGGGTGCCGAAATCGCAGCCTTCGAGGACGATAACCGCGCCAATGCGATCCCTGAGGCGGTTGACGGCGGCCCTGATCCCCCGCAGATCGCCGAGACCCTCCTCGCCCACATTGGCAACGAACCAGATATCGCCGCCATTGGGCAGATCGTGGCGTTGCAGGGCCTGCGCGAGGTGGATGAGACCAGCCACGCCGATACTGTTGTCGCCGAGACCGGGTCCGTAGACCCGATCGCCTTCGTAGCGCAGGCGCAGATCGGTTTCGCGGGGAAAGACCGTATCCAGGTGCGCCGAAATCAGCACAGCGGGTCGGGACGCGCGGCCAGGACGTCGAGCATAGACATTGCCGATTGCATCACTGGAGACATCGCTCAGGCCCAGGGCCTGCAAGCGATCCAGCACCAGGGCCGCGCGCTCGCCCTCATCGAAGGTTGGCGCGGGCACCTGCTGAATGGCAATGGCGGTTTCGAGCACGGGCCGGTAATCGGCCAGTTCGGACAGGGCGCGCCGCACGGACGGGACATCGCGCCACCGCAGGATCTCCATAAGCACCTGGCAGACTACTAGGACGATCAACCCGACCCCGAACATACGCGGCTGCGGGCTAACTGATGGTCCTTGAACAAATACTCCGCTCTCCGCCCCACACCCGGCGGCTCATGAAGCATATAAACCGGTGTTCACCGTGCAGCCCGGCGGTGAAAGCTGCGGGCTACCGAGGCGAGGCCCGCCCGGCGGGGACCATAGAGGTGAAGGGCCTGCGGCCCTCCATGAACCTCTGGTTCCCCGCCCGCGGCGGGAGTTGTGGGCATTTCGCCAGGCCTCCTGGCGGCTGCGGGCGGGGAACCAGGGTCTGCGGGAAGGCTGCGTCTTCCGCACCCCTCGACCGCGTACGTCATGCTACCCGGTCGGCAGCGCCGTGGAAGCGGGGGCTACACGGTCGGGACACCATCCATGAGTCACAAATTATCACGGATAAGGGCGGGGCTGTCAATTTGCCAGGCCATGGAACTCGTGGCATACTGACGCAGAAAAGCGTGTAGATGCCATCGAGGAGCGTACTATGTCTCTGCTGCCAACCGCTTCTATCGCCGCCATCGGGGCCTTCGAGGGCACGCGAGTGACCCTGGCCGGGTGGGTATACAACAAAACTGAGAAAGGAAAATTGATCTTCATCCAGTTGCGCGATGGCAGCGGGACGATGCAGTGCGTGGTGTTCAAACCCCAGGTGGGCGAGGAGGTGTTTGCGCGGGCACAGGCGTTAACCCAGGAGACGGCGCTGCGGGTCACCGGGACGGTGCGGGCCGACGCGCGGGCCCCTGGCGGTTATGAGTTGACCGTAGAGGATGTGGAGATCGTCGGTCCGAGTGTGGACTACCCGATCACCCCGAAGGAGCACGGGGTCGAGTTCCTGATGGAGCATCGCCACCTGTGGGTGCGTTCGGCGAAGCAGCATGCCTTGTTGCGCGTGCGCGCCGAAGTGATCGCCGCGGCACAGGAGTGGCTGAACGGGCAGGGATTCGTGCGCTTTGACACCCCTATCCTCACCGCGACGGCTGCGGAGGGCACCACGAACCTCTTTGCCACCGAGTACTTCGACCTCGGCAAGGCCTACCTGGCGCAGACGGGCCAACTCTACGTCGAGGCAGGCATGATGGCCTTCGGCAAGGTCTACTGTTTTGGGCCAACCTTCCGGGCGGAAAAGAGCAAAACCCGGCGCCATCTGACCGAGTTCTGGATGATCGAGCCCGAGGTGGCCTTCGCCACGCACGAAGACAACCTGGCGTTGCAGGAACGGTTCGTCAGCGCGATTGTCCAGCGGGTGCTGGAGCGCCGGGCCGAGGACCTGCAGGTGCTGGGGCGGGACACGGCGCCGCTGGAGCGCTGCGTCCCGCCGTTCCCGCGGATCACGTACGACGAGGCGCTGCGCATCATCGCCGAGCACCAGGGGGAGGTGGAGGGGGCCGATCCGCTGCCGTGGGGGGAGGATTTCGGCGCGCCTCACGAGCAACTGATCGCCTCGCGCTTCGACCGGCCCGTATTTGTCGAGCGCTTTCCGGCAGCGATCAAGGCCTTTTACATGCAACCCGACCCGGAGCGTCCCGAGGTGGCGCTGTGCGCGGATCTGCTGGCCCCGGAGGGCTATGGCGAAATTATCGGCGGATCGCAGCGCATTCACGACCCGGATCTTCTAGAGCGGCGCATTCGCGAGTATGGGCTGAAGGTTGAGGACTACCAGTGGTACCTGGACCTGCGGCGCTACGGCACGGTGCCGCACAGCGGCTTTGGCATGGGGATTGAACGGGCGGTCTGCTGGATCACTGGCACCCGGCACATCCGCGAGGCCATTCCTTTCCCGCGCATGCTGTACCGGATCTATCCTTAGCCCGATTTTAGATGTTGCACATGGTTCAAGGTTCCCCCATACCCCTGCCCGCGGGAGGGTTTGGGAGGGCGCAGCTCTCGCGCAGGGGGATGGGGAAACCCGGTTTCCCCATAGCCCCACCCGGTGGGAGGGTCTGGGAGGGCTTCGCCCTCCCAGGAAGTAGTTTCATCCCGTTTGCATATCCGTCGCGACGAAACGGCGCAGGAGTTCGCATTCGGACGACAAACTCCTTGCGCCGCCGGGTCAACACCATCCTTTAGCGCACGAAGGTACGGCGCACGTTGGTCGCGAGGGATCGGGCCATGTCAAGGTACGCATTGTAGACGTTGGCGCGCCCGAAGATGAGCGGGGCGGCCACGCCCACCAGAATCAGGGCCGGGATCCAGAAGAGCACGCCGAAGAACTGCGTCAACCAGGCGAAGATCAATCCGCCGCCGACCATCACGTTGAGCAGGGCGGTGCTGCCGCGCTGCCCGTAGCTATTGCCGAGGAGTTCGCGGAGGTTGGCTATCAGCACCAACACACCCGCGAAGGCGCTGAAGTGCATGACCAGGCTGGTGCTGAGAAAGCGCATCACCAGGTAGATCACCAGCAACAAGGCGACAGCTCCAGCAATGTAAAGATAGATGGGCTTTACAGATACGCCGGCGATGCGGGTGTAGCGCCCCCCGTTGTTCGAGCCATTCCCATTGTACATTGGCTATCCTTTCATTGATGGTCGGGCGGCGACAGCGCGAGCCGAGTTGTGCTTCACCTGCTGCTTTGACGGACGCGCCGGGGGCAATGTTGCGCGGCTTGAAGAAGATCCTTCGACGGGCACACTGGCGCGAAGGCAACCTCACTCATCGAAAACGGCGCGCACGCGGAACATGCCATCGCGCTGATCGGGCGCGTTGGCAAGGGCCGCCTCGCGACTGAGTTCCTCGGTGACTTCATCGGGCCGCAGCACAGTGACCAGATCGGTCACCTGGGCGGTTGGCGGCACTCCGGACACATCCACTTCTTGCAGCATAGCAATGTGATCCAGGATTGCCGAGAGTTGCGAACGCATGCGCTCAAGTTCTTCGGGATCGAGGCGCAGGCGGGCGAGACGCGCGACGTGAAGGACTTCCTGTTGTGAGAGCGGCATAGGGTGATCTCCCTGGGTGTGGAGGTTTGGGATTTTAGATTTTAGATTTTAGGCATGGTTCAAAGGAACGTGACAATTCGCCTCGACACCGGACCACGGGGGTGGCCGTGGAGAAGGCAGGTCCATCCACCCCTCCCCGGCAAACTGTGCGGCGCAAACCGCAGGTTTTGAACCATGCCCTAGATTACCATATACGGCCTCTCAATCGGACAAGGTGTGCATGCACGTTGTTCAACCGGAATTGATATCACCACCGCTCATAGGTCCGTCGCGTATGGCGCGGCAAAGGGTGTATGCACGTTGTTCAACCGGAATTGATATATATCACACGCTTCCACCATCTTCTCTGCCCATGATAGCAGAGGTTCGTCCAGTCTGTACCGCGATCCTTAGCATGGCGGAAGACCGAGCAGGATCAACGGTGCCAGGCTGGCAACGCGGACCGCTTTCATGGCCGCGCAGGCCCGGTGGATGGCGCGCGGCTCGTAGCGCCAGGTACGCGGGAGAATGTACAGGCTGACCGGCAGGACCACACAGACCAGCAGCGTGGGCAGGTAGAGCGGCGTAACGCGATCAAACCAGGCGGGGGCGACGGCGCAGAGGAGGGCCAGCACGATCAACCCCCGGAAGAGCCGCAACGCGGACTCAACCCCGAAGTAGACCGCCGTGGTAACGATCCCGGCCTGTGTGTCGCCGTCTACGTCATCAACGGTGTACAACACCTCCTGGGCCAGGGTGTAGACAAAACTCATACCCGCCACCACCCAGATCACTGCGGCGACACCTCCCGCCGCCAATGCGCCGAACACCAGGATCGAAGCGTTGAGCAGGGCAACGGTTGCGTTGCCGATCAGCACGGTGCGTTTGAGCGCCAGAGCATAGGCGGTGGTCAGGGCCAGGTTCAGGATGGTGATCGCCTGGAGCACGGGGGGCGCGAGCAGGATCAGAACGACGGTCAGGCCGGCGAGGAGGCGCGCGAGGGCTGCGGCACGAGGGCGAGAGACCGCCCCCGAGGGAATGGGGCGGTCCGGTTTGGTGAGGCGATCAATGTCGGCATCGGCATAGTCGTTGATCACGAACCCGAAGGCCACCACCACGGCCACGATCAGGGCGGCGAGCGAGGTTAGCGGCGTGAGGGTGAACCGGACGCCGGCGCTCAGATAAGCGCCGAGAAAGGTATAGGCAGCGGCCTGGGCGGCGACGTGGGGTCGCAGCACGTGCAGCAGCGCCGCCAGGCGCAGGGGTGAACTGTACACAACCGTTGCACCTCTCGAGGGTATAAGGACGCGCTCGACCGATGCAGCGGATCGTGGCGCGCTGGCCATTATTCCCGGGTATGCCACTGGATCGAGGACAGGCGCTCGGCGCCATCAGCAGCGGTGGCGCGGCTCCGCATCCAGACCCGGAACGAACGCTGCAGGGCGCTCAGGTGGGAAAGAATGGCGAGGAGCCAGAGACCGACGATGGTCGAGCCGGTCATCAGGCTTACACCCAGAATAAGCACCCGTTCAGGGCGTTCGAGCACGCCGCCGCGGCCGCTGAATCCGAGGGCCTCGGCCCGCGCGCGGACGTAACTGGTGAGCACGGCGCCGGTGGCGGCAAGGAAGATCAACACGGTGAACAGCAGCGACCCGCCGCTCGCGCGCTGGTAGTAGATCAGCAGCCCCAGGAAGACCAGCAACTCGGAGTAGCGATCAACAGTCGAGTCGAGGAAGGCCCCGAAGGGTGTGGCGGCCCGTCTGGCGCGGGCGACGGCCCCGTCGAGCATATCGAAGGCGCTGGCAACCAGGAAGAGCGCGCCGGCCCATACCAGCGCACCCTGGACGATCAGGGCGACGACCCCGATGGTCAGCGCGAGGGTCATGCAGGTGAGGGTATTGGGACTGAGGCTGTGGAACACCGGCACACGCGTGACCATGATGTCAATCCATGATCGCACCGTCTGCTCAAGTCGTCTGCGCAGCATAGTCGTACCCCTTACCACGGCGGAGAGATGAACCGACAACTCATCACGGCAGCACCGCATCCGAGCATTCTTGAAGGGTGCGCCCGTTGGGCCGAGTTGGGCCGAAGCACCGGTGTATGGTCTTTGAGAAATTCATCCAGTATACCGGGCTGGCCGTGGGGCTGAAGCCCTCGGCTACGGGATGCGAAGCCCGCCTGCGCGGGCTAGAGCGGATTATGTACTCACCTTACGCACCAAGGTTTCGAGTAGTGTGATAGAGTAGGAAGTATGACAGACGATGAGATTCTCGACCTCTATAGCGACTATTTGATAAGCTCGTTCGGGCAGACCACGGCGACAGGATTATCTGCCCTCCTCGACGGGCAGATCAGTCACGACCGTATCCGTCGCTTCCTGGCTGGCTCTGTTCGTACGTCGTCTGATCTGTGGCAGCGAGTCAAGCCGTACGTGCGTGCCTTGCAGCGCGAGGATGGGGTGCTGATCCTCGACGACAGTGTTGCTGAAAAACCCTATACTGACGAGAACGATATTATCTGTTGGCATTACGACCACTGCAAAGACCGAATGGTGAAGGGGATTAATTTTCTTACGGCATTATATCACTGCCAAGATGTGTCATTTCCTGTTGGCATCACGCTCATAGCAAAAACCGAGTATTATACCGACAAGAAAGATGGCAAACAGAAGCGACGCTCCCCTGTTGAGAAAAATGTATATTTTCGAGAGATGGTTCAGCAGGCCGTTCGCAACCAAATCGCCTTTCGATATGTCTTGAACGATGTGTGGTTCGCATCAGCCGAGAATATGCGCTTTATCAAACTGACGATGGAGAAAGAGTTTGTCATGCCGCTCAAGAGTAATCGCAAGATTGCGCTGAGGAGCGCAGACAAAAAGCAGGGTCGCTACGTGCAAGTGGGTTCTCTGGAACTAAAGCCACACACGGTTCGCGAGGTGTACCTGGAAGGAGTGGAGTTTCCACTCCTTTTGGTCAAGCACGTCTTCGTAAACGAAGATGGAAGCACGGGTGTGTTGTATTTGGTGACCAGCGATACCAGCCTCACGTGGGACGACATCACCACAATCTATCGCAAACGGTGGAACGTGGAACCGTATCACAAGTCGCTGAAGCAGAATGCGTCGCTGGAACGGTCGCCAACACACACGGTCACAACGCAAACCAATCATTTCTTCGCTGCACTGGTAGGGTACATCAAGCTCGAGCGGCTCAAAGTGAAGACCAAGCTCAATCACGTTGCGCTCAAAGCCAGGTTGTATACCCAGGCGCTCCGAAGTGCGTTCGACACGCTTCAGGAACTTCATGCTGCCCCACAGACCTCGCGCCAGACAAACGGATGTTCGATACGCACATACGTACTGCGTAAGGTGAGTTATGTATTCAAAGACCATTAACCGGTGCTTCGGCCTTAGGGGGTGAGGGCTAACTCCTCAAGGGTGCGCGGACGCAAGACTACCCGCTCAAGCGGTCATACAGCGCCTGGAGTTGGTCATCACTGTAGAGGGTGATGGTCAGGCGAATGGCGTTGCCGCTGCGCGAAAGCTGCACGGGAGTTTCCAGGATTTCCTCGAACATCCGCTGGGCCTCGGCATCTTCTGGGGACTGGACGCGGGGCCGTGGCTGGCGCGCCGGACCTGAGGCGGCCCGGGCGGCGCGAGCATCACTGTGACGGCTTTCACGATCAGCAGCGTCGCGTGGCGGGCGGGCGTGCGCCAGGGCTTGCTCCACGGGCAATCCATCGCTCACGAGCGCGCTCACGGTCTCGGTCTCACGGTCGTCGTACCCCAGAGCAGTGATGCGTTCGAGCACCAGCGCCTGCAGGTCTGCGGCTTCGATCCGCGCCAGGGCCTCGGCCTGGGCCAGGCTGATCCGGCCACGCAACAGGGCGCCGCGGGTCGCGGGGGCCAGGCCGGGCTGGGTAGCAATGTCGCCGAGGCGCTCGGCCTCGCGCACGCTAAACTCGCGCTGCTGCAGCAGGCGGAAGGCCGCCTCCTGGTCGTCAGGATTCTCGAAGCGGAGCAAGGCGCGGCCATGCCCGGCGCTGAGGGCGCCGTCGAGCAGGGCCTGGCGCGCCGGGGCCACGAGCCGGATGAGCCGGCGGGTATTGACCACGGCTACGCGGCTCTTGCCCACCCGCCGGGCGATCTCGTCATCGGTCAACCCGAACTCGTCTTTGAGGGTCTGGTAGGCCAACCCCTCCTCCAGGGGGTTCAGATCGGCGCGCTGGACGTTCTCGACCAGGGCGATCTCGAGCACCTGTTGTGGGGTGACATCCTTTACGATAACGGGAACTTCGCTCATCCCGGCGCGCCGCGCGGCCCGCAGACGACGCTCGCCGGCGATCAGTTCGTAGCTGCCGTCGGCGGTTTCGCTGACGATCAAGGGCTGGATCAAGCCGTGTTGGCGGATGGAGGCCGCCAGTTCGTCGAGGGCCTGCTCATCGAAGACCGTGCGCGGCTGGTTGTGGTTCTCGCGAATAGCCTCGACCGGCGCCTGGCGCAGCAGATCGCCTGCGGCGCCGGGGATGAGCGCGTCCAGTCCACTTCCAAGGCCTCGGCGGCGGTTCATTGGTGGCGCTCCTTTCGCTGGAGTACTTCGTCGGCAAGGGCGGCGTAGGCTTGCGCGCCACGACCAGCAGGGTCGTACTCGGCAATCAGCTTGCCATAGCTGGGCGCCTCGGAGAGGCGCACGCTGCGGTGAATGATGGTGCGAAAGATGAGCCGGGGAAAATGGCGCTGCACTTCCTCAACCACCTGGTGGGCCAGGTTAGTGCGGCCATCGTACATGGTCATGAGCACGCCGAGGATACGCAGCCGCGGGTTCAGGCCGGCGCGCACCCGTTCCAGTGTGGTCTTGAGTTGGGCAAGGCCCTCGAGCGGCAGATACTCGCACTGGAGGGGGATGAGCACGCTGTCGGCGGCGCACAGGGCGTTGAGGGTGAGGAGGCCCAGAGAGGGCGGACAATCAATCACGATGTAATCGTAGGCGCCGGCACCGCGCAGGGCGGTTGCCAGGCGCTGTTCGCGCTGCGGGGCGCTGGCGAGTTCAACGGGGGCGCCCGCCAGATCCTGGTCCGCCGGCACAAGCATCAGGTGCTCGCGCCCGGTCGCCATCACCGCAGCGTCCACCTCGCCGCCGAGCAACAGATCGTAGGTTGTTGCCGGAAGGTTGCGTTTGGCGATGCCCAGACTGGTGGTGGCGTTGCCCTGCGGATCGGCGTCAATTAGCAAGACGCGATACCCGTGCCGCACCAGTTCGCCGCTGAGATTCACGGCGGTGGTAGTCTTGCCAACGCCGCCTTTCTGGTTGGCAATTGCGATCGTGTACGGGGCCATAGCGCCACCACCCTGTTTCACGTGAAACACCCCCGGGTACGACACCATTGCTCACCCACCTGGAACTGAGGATCGTTGTTTTCGCTGCTGATACTGAGGCAATGGCGCAGACGCACAGAGCGTCCAGATCGATCAACGCCGCATCTGTGCGACCCTTTCGGGCATCGGCGCACCGTCGCTAGCACTGCGCCCCGCCCAAGCAAACATCTTCAATCAGACCAGCGCCATTGTATCACGGACAGGGCGATTCCGGCCTGTTACGCTGGCGAGCCGCATGACCGCTCTGTGGAGGTGTGCGGCTGTTGAGATAAGGTTATCGGTCACACGGGGTTATCCCATCTCGACGGGCAACGGGAGATGCGCGCGCCGCCCCTGGCGTTGAGATAAGGTTATCGGTCACGCGGGGTTACTCCATCCCTCTCGGGTTTCGCATTTCGCTTGAGCCGGGCGGTGCGCGAAGCCCGGCCAGGCGTTTTGACGCTAAGGCATGGTTCAAAACCTGCGGTTTGCGCTTGACCGTCTGGCGGGGAGGTGTAGAGGGACCTGGCCCCTCCACAACCTCCCCCGTGGTCCCGTGTCGAGGCAAACTGTCAAGGGCGTTTGAAACATGCCTAAAGACGGAATGGCGCAGAGAGAAGCGTTGCAGAACTGGCGGGTCAATCAGACGGGCTTTGCGTCACCGGGGCTTCGCGTCTCTTGCCGATCCTGACCAGCCCATCACACCTCCCCTCAGGGCAGAAAGCGCAACGGGTTCACCGCCCGGCCATTGACCAGCACGCTGAAGTGCAGATGCACTCCCGTCGAGTACCCGCCGCCGCGCCGATCGTAGGTGCTGCCCATGTGGCCGATCACCTGCCCCGCCGCCACCGCCGCGCCGACCGCGACCGTGGGGCGGGTCATCAGGTGGCCGTAGATCGTCTCGATGCCCCCGGGGTGCTCCAGCCGCACACAGTAGCCGTAGCCCCGGCACCACCCGGCTTCCAGCACCCGCCCGGCCCGGGCGGCCACAATCGGCGTCCAGGCCCGGTTGGCAATGTCGATCCCGTTGTGAAAGCCGCCCCAGCGCGGGCCAAAGCCCGAGGTGATCCTGCCCCGCGCCGGCCAGACCCAGCGCGCTGGCGGCGGTGGCACGTCGCTCGCGATCGGCATCACCGCCAGTTGCTCGGGGGCAAGTTCCAACAGATCGGTGTGCATCCAGGCCCGCAGCGCACCGTGCTCAACGTGAACCCAGTCGCCGTGACGCGCCAGCAGGGCCACCCGCCGCCCGCCGGTCAACTGCCCCACTCGTTCGTATTCCGTGCCTGGCCCGGCGCGCAGGTTGGCCGGCCCCGCCGCAACCAGCGCCGCCGGCGCCGGTCCCCGCAACGCCAGACCCTCCATCCCGCCGACCGCCCGCAACCAGGCTGCGGGCAACTCCAGATGCGAGCTGGGGATAAAGATTTCGCTGCCTGCTGTTAAACCGCCGCCAGCGTCGATTCGATTTGGTGGAAAGGCAACAATCGCCTCGTAAGGCACGCCGAAGCGCGCCGCGAGGTCGAAAACCGTCTCGCCCGCGGTAACCACGTGGGGAAACCCGGATACCCTCGGGATGCGCAGCACCTGGCCCACAACCAGGGCGTCGCCTTGCTCCAGCCGGTTGGCCAGCACCAGCGCCTCGAGCGGCGTCTGGTAGCGCGCGGCGATGGCACCCAGCGTCTCACCTTCCGCCAGGTAGTGGATCGCCTGGTAGGCACCTGGCACGGGACGCGGCCGCTGCACGGGCGGAGCCAGGGCCTCAATCCGCCGCTCCAGGGCGATTGGCCCGACCCCCAGGGGCCCCGCCGCGGCCACGGCGCCCTCCAGCGGTCGCGGCGCAGGCGCAGCGCGGTTCGGTGCCTCCTCCGGCACGCTCCGCCAGCCGCCGACTTCCGCCGCCAGAACCACCATGACCAGCGCCGTTACCCAGGCATGCTTCCACAGCCGCAACGGCAGGGCGCTCCACGGACGGCGCAGCGCCACCCGCAGGCGTTCCCTGGCCACGTCAGGCGGGGCCAGGGGCGCGATATCCACCACCTCGCCACGGAGACGGGCCAGCGCGGCGTGCGCCAGCGCGGCGCGGTGGTGCAACCCACCGCGCCGTGGCGCGGGCAGCGCGCCGGATCTCGATGCTACAGGAGAGGAATGTGGAACTCCAGGATCGCCCACTGTCGCTGATTACCAGTTCCAGGGTGTGCAGACGGGCCAGGGGGCGCATCGCCCCGTGAGAAGTGCAGGCGAGCATACCGCCGCCGGGCTGATTTGTCAATTTCGGGTTGTGGATGTAAGTGTTCACAGTTCTCCTGGGAGCGCGGGCAGCTTGCCCGCGGAGACGCGACGCGGGCGTCCCGCCCGCGCTCCCAGGCGCGTGGGTTACCCCAGGTGTGAACACTTACGTTGTGGATTCATGAGACCCGGCGATGTATTCAACAGGAAGCAGGAAGCGGATTGCTTGACGTATCCTTTCAGGACGTGCTAAGATGTCATCATATGACAGGCAGAAAACCCGGCGCGCCCTATCGCGCCGCGCGGCATTCGCCTAGCAATCTTTTCAGGAAGGGCCGACAGATGATACGCGTCGTCGTAGATAGTATCCGTGTCAGCCTGCTGACACAACACCGTGTCGTGGTGCTGCGCGAGACCGACAGCAAGCGCTATCTCCCGATCTGGATCGGGCCGTTCGAGGCTGACGCGATCGCAATGGCAATTCAGGGCCACGAGCCGCAGCGCCCGATGACCCACGATTTGCTCAAGGCGACGATCATTGATCTGGACGGTCAGATCAGCCATATCTTTATTAACGACATCCAGGACAATACCTTCTTCGCCCGGATCGTCATCGAGCAGCGTGGGCGCACCGTCGAGATTGATGCCCGCCCCAGCGATGCCATCGCGCTCGCAGTGCGCACCGACGTTCCCATCTTCGTCGAAAGCCACGTGCTCGATCAGGCCGGCGTCTTCTTCGATGAGGAAGAACAGGCCGCCTCCGCCGAGACCACCGGCCGCGAACCGGTCGAGGAGCCTGAGTCCGAGAATGAGCCTGAATTGAACGATGAGTCGATGTCAATCTTCCGCAACTTCATCAACACGCTGAACCTTGACAATCCCCCCAAAGGCGGCCAGGAGAACTCCTGACCTTTCTCCTTCACAGATGTTCAGGCTGCGCTCCACCAACTGAGCGCCAGACAGTCGAAACACCGGGGGCCTTCTGGCTGCCCGGTGTTTTGCTGTTGAGGTAGCTCTGGATGTGCGCGGTCGGCTGCGTCGGGAGCGCGCGTCCCTTATCTGTGGATAAGTAGCCAGTATTTGTGGATAACTCATGCCTTTTGTGGATAAACTGCCGCTTTTCTCGTGGAAAGGCTGTGCACGAGGGCCGGGTTTCCGTGGCCCGCGCCCCTGGACATCTGGATTTGTGGACGCTCCTCCACACCCTTTCCCCTCTCGATTTAACCCGCCCGCAAGCGTCGCAGAGGCATCTTTCCACCCTGTCCACACCCCTACGGTGAATACTGCATGTTCTACCCTCTTTTCATGTTGCATGGAGGAAAAGGTCAGGGAGAGCCTGGCCATGACCCTCCCCTCCAGCAGGGACGCGGGGAAATCGGGTTTCCCTACGCTCCCCCAACCGCCTGCCAGCGGATACGGATGTGGTATAATAGCTGTTGGCACCAAAGAACGGCAGATACTTGCTGAACCCCGCCAGGGCCGAAAGGCAGCAACGGTAGGCGAGTTCCTCTGGGTGTTCTGAGGTGCCCCCTTTATTTGGATTGCCGTCCCAACCAGGCCTGGCAATGATGCGCATGCAGTCTATTCAACAGGTCGTGGAATGATTCTGTCCCTCCGCCGGCGCATCCGGCCGGTCCCGCTATCGTTGGGACCAGGGTGAGGCTACGAGGGCGTAGCTCCCCCGACCCCTCCCGCCGCAATCCAACATCCAATATCCAACTAACCTCTTCCGTCCCCCCCCGGCAGCAATTCCTCCGGCGTGGTGAGACGCCGCTTGCCGTCAATGCTCAGGAGCACCACCGTACACCCCGGCGCCAGTTCGAGCATCACCTGCCGGCAGAACCCGCACGGGCTGGCCACGGTTGGCGTCGGGGTGACAACGGCGATGGCCATGATTGAACGCTCGCCGGCCGCGTAGGCGCTCAACAGAGCCACGCGCTCGGCGCATACGGTAGCTTGCAGGGCGCGGTTCTCGACGTTCCCGCCCCGAAAGATCGCTCCCGAGGCCGTAAGCACCGCCGCGCCAACTCGAAACTGGGAGTAGGGCGCGTAGGACAGATCACGCGCTGCGAAGGCTGCGGCGACGAGAGCCGCGTAGTCAGGTTGGTCCATGCGCCTTCTCCGTCGCCAGCACCCCGTTCACCGTTGGATCAGGCGCGCGCTTGCGGCGTTCAATGCGCAGTTTGTGCGCCCGCATACCCTTGATGGACTGCACCGTCACCAGCACCTCCCCCAGGTCCACCTGATCGCCCTGCCGCGGCACGCGCCCCAGGTGTTCGTAGACCAGACCACCGATCCGCTCGGCGGTCTCCGAGGTCAGGTGCACGTCCAGCAGGTCATTGACATCTTCGATTGGCAGGCGCGCGTC
>DAOTYR010000374.1:0-2837 GCA_034434655.1 Chloroflexaceae bacterium | reverse complement strand
CGCGGCGCCTGGTTGTGCCCATCCGCGCCCTGACCGCGGGAGCGCAGGAACTGGCCGGCGGGCGCCTGGACCACCGCATCGAGGTTGAGCCAGGCGACGAACTGGGGCAACTGGCCAGCGCCTTCAACCATATGGCCGGGCAACTCCAACACAGCCTGCGGGAGATCGAGTACCAGAACGAGCGCCTGCGCCACGGTCTCACCCTGGCCCGCGACATTCAGCAGGGCTTGCTCCCGTCGGCGCCGCCGTGGGGCGCCGATCTGCTGCGGGTGTATGGGCGCTCGCTCCCGGCGAGCGAGGTCGGCGGCGATTTCTACACCTACCTCAACCTGGGCGATGGTCGCGTGGCCATTGCCATCGGTGACATCTCGGGCAAAGGAGTGGCCGCGGCCCTGCTCATGGCGCTCACCAGTTCGACACTGGAATCCCAGGCGCGCCTGTTCGCCAACCCGTCGGAGATGCTCCAGGGCATGCACCTGACCCTGCGCCAGCGGCTGCAGGCCAACCAGATGAACGCGGCGGTGCTGATCGCTCTGTTCGACCCCGAGGAGCGCCTGGTGACCATCGCCAACGCGGGGATGATCGCCCCGCTGCTGCTCCAGTGCCGCGGCGACGGCCAGGGCCAGTGCCGCTTCCTCGACGTGGGCGGCTTGCCCATTGGCACCCGTATCAACGGGCCCTACCACGATGTTCGCGTGCCGCTTGAGCCTGGCGATACGCTGCTCTTCCTGAGCGACGGGATCGTCGAGGCCCACAACGCTGAAGGTGAGCTGTTTGGCTTTGAACGCCTCGAACACCTGGTGAGGACCTTCACGCCGGGGATGGACGTGCACGAGATCGTCCAGCGCATCATTCGCGCGGTGCTGAGCTTCGCCGGAAGCGCCGAACCACACGACGACATCACCATCATCGCCGTGCGACTGCCGCTGCGTTCCTCGCCGGACTCTGTCGGGGCGCCCGCGACACCATGCGCCACGGGTAGCGATGTATAATGAAGAGGGTGTACCCTTGTTCGGGCGCCTCTCGACCAGAGCGCCGGTGGCGCACGCGCCCCAGGAGCAGGTATGCGGCTCTACAACACCCTCGCGCGCGAAAAAGAACCCTTCGCCATCCCCCGGGATCGCCCGGTAACCATGTATGTCTGCGGCGTGACGCCCTACGATACCACCCATATCGGCCATGCGCGCACGTTTCTGACCTTCGATGTGTTGTTGCGCTACCTGCGCTGGAAGGGCGCCGACGTGCGCTACTGCCAGAATGTGACCGATGTTGATGACCCGCTGTTCGCCCGCGCTGCCCGCGATGGGGTGCACTGGCAGGACCTGGCGAAGCGCCAGGTCGCCCAGTTGCGCGAGGATTTCGCGGGGCTCAATCTGGTCCCGCCGACGTACTTCCCGTGGGCCAGCGAGGAGATCGGGGCCATGATCCCGATCATCGAGCGGCTGGTGCAACTGGGCCACGCCTATGTGGTTGATGGGAACGTGTACTTCAGCATCCGTACCGATCCCGACTTCGGCAAAATGGCCCGCCTGGGCTACGAAGAGATGCTGGCAACCGCCAACCAGCGCGGCAATGATCCCCTTGACCCGCGGAAGCGCGACCCGCTCGACTTCGTGCTCTGGAAGACCGGCAAGCCCGGCGACCCCACCTGGGACAGTCCATGGGGACCGGGGCGGCCGGGCTGGCACATCGAGTGCAGCGCCATGGCAACCAGATATCTTGGCGAGCAGATTGACATCCACGGCGGCGGCGCAGACCTGATCTTCCCCCACCATCCCTGCGAGATCGCCCAGACCGAACCGGTCACCGGCAAGCGCCCGTTCGCGCGCATCTGGATGCATGCCGGTCTGGTCTGGCTCAACGGCGAGAAGATGAGCAAGTCGCTGGGCAACCTGGTCTTCGTCCGCGACGCGCTGCGGGAACATCGCGCCGATACGCTGCGCTGGTACCTGTTGAGCGAGCACTATCGCGAAGAGTTCGACTACCACCGCAATGCTCTGGGACGCTACGCGGCCCTGGTGGAGGAGTTGTGGCGCGCCGTCCGGGCTCGCGGCGGGAACGGCACGGCCCTCGACCTGACCCGCGGCTTCGACGAACTGGTGGCGTCAATGGACGATGACCTGAACACCCCGGCGGCGCTGGCGGTGCTGCACACCATGGTCGGCGACACCCTGGCCGCCGCCGCCGAAGGGCGCGACGTGGAACACGCCACCGCCCTGCTGCGCGAGGCGGCGACCATGCTCGGGTTTCGGTTGGCAGCTTGAGCGGGGCGCCCGCGCAGGCGTCCATGCGGCTCGCGCCGCACACCGACGGGATGAACACAAGGTTCTTCCTGGGAGGGCTGCGCCCTCCCGGACCCTCCCGCAGGCCCGGCCCGGGTGCGCGGTCCTCCGGCCCGCATCCGCAATGGGATAAAAAGGTTGTCCTGGGAGAGCTGCGCCCTCCCAAACCCTCCCACCGGGTTGGAGGTATGGGGAAACCGGGTTTCCCTATACCCCTGCGGGGCGGGGGCGTGGGGAAACCCCGTTTCCCCACACCCCTCCTCTGAGGGACTATGTTCACGTTATACGGTCATGCGCATGGCGCACAACGCCCGATGCAAACGGCCCGGGAGCGCGGGCACGGTGACCGCCCCTTCCCTGACCCTCCCCCGCTGGGGGCGGGCACCCGGCTCCTCCCCCCAGCGGGGGGAGGCTGGGGGGGGGGCTGAACCCTGCGAACGATGGTCACCTCAGGCACCATGCGCACGGCGCGCAACGCCGCGATGGTAAAGATGTCTACACGGACACGGACACACCTGCACGCGCATGGCACACGCCGGCGAGCGGTCAGGTCGT
>DAOTYR010000373.1:0-3342 GCA_034434655.1 Chloroflexaceae bacterium | reverse complement strand
GGAAACCGGGTTTCCCCACGCCCCCGCCCCGCAGGGGGGTATGGGGAAACCCGGTTTCCCCATACCCACACCCGGTAGGAGGGTTTGGAAGGGCTACGCCCTCCCAGGAAGGATGTTCATCCCGTCGGTGTGCGGCGGAGCCGCATGGACGGCTGAGGTGAAAAACGTTCGCCGCGTTCAGCCCCCCTCCCAGCCTCCCCCCGCGGCGGGGAGGAGCCGGGTGCCCGCCCCCGGCGGGGGAGGGTCAGGGAGGGGGCCGGCACCGTGCCCGCGGAGCCGCGCCGCGGGCGGGCCGCCCGCACTCCCGGGCCATGTGCATCGGGCGGGGTGCGCCCCGCGCCTGGGACCTGATTATACCCTACAAGACGCGGGGCCGATGGATGCGCTCCGGCGCACGACCCCGGCTGTGAACGGTTGCGCGGAAACCTGGTTTCCCCATGTCCCCGCCTGTAGGTACCTGTTCACACCTGGGGTAACCCACGCGCCGGCGAGCGAGGGCGTTTCGCCCCCGTCGCGTCTCCGCGGGCAAGCTGCCCGCGCTCCCAGGAGAAATGGGAACACTTACGCCTGTAGAGGCAGGTGGGAAACCCTGATGGCATATGGTATATTTGTGCTACCATCCGATGCACAGAGGAGAAACCCATGCCGCCATCCCGGAACCGCCTCGGCGTCGTTGTCAGCGGCTCGCTCATCGAAGGGCTGACTGCCCGGCTGGATGCACATACGAGCGTCGAGGATATGCGCGTCGGCAAGTTTGTGGTGATCCAGGGCGACCGGCACGCCTTCTTCTCGATGGTGACCGACGTCGCCCTCGCGGCGACCAACCAGGAGGTACTGCTCGACCCACCCGATGGCGACCGCTTCGTCCACGAGGTGCTCGCCGGAACGGCCACCTATGGCGCCCTCGAACTCATGCCGCGCCTGATGCTGCCCCTGGAGCAGAGCGAGCAACCCCTGCTCCCGGTGAAGACCATTCCCCGCCACTTCGCCCCGGTCTTCGAGGCCGACGCGGAGGATTTCGGGCGCGTGTTCGGGCAGGCCGGCGGCGCCTCGTTCGAGATCGGTCGCCCGCTGGATATGGACGTGCCGGTGTGCCTGAACCTGGAACGGCTGGTCGAACGCTCCAATGGCATCTTCGGCAAGAGCGGCACCGGCAAGAGCTTTCTGACCCGCCTGCTGATCTGCGGGACGATCCAGGCCGATGTGGCCAGTAACCTGATCTTCGATATGCACAGCGAGTACGGCTGGGGCGCTCCGTCGGAGGGCGGGACGTTCGTCAAGGGCCTGCGCCAACTCTTCGGCAGCGACGTGCTGGTCTATACCATCGATCCCGAGGCGTCGCGAGGGCGGGCCTACGACGGCGACCTGGTGATCGGCCTCGACCAGATCGAGGTCGAGGATGTGATCGCCCTGGAAGAGGAACTCAACCTGAGCAGCACCGCCACCGAGTCGTCGTACCTGCTCTTCGACCGCTACAAGGAGGGCTGGCTGCGGGCGCTGCTGGATATGGACAGTGAGGCGATCCGGGAGTTCGCCGAGAGCAGCGGGGCCCACGCGGGGGCGATCAGCGCGCTCAAACGCAAACTGGCCCGCGTCGCCCGGTTGAGCTTCGTGCGCGAGCAGGCCGACTTTTCCGCCGTTGACCGCTTGATTGACGCCCTGGCCGCCGGGCGCCACGTGGTGCTGGAGTTCGGGCGCCACGATAGCAGCCTGATCTACGTGCTGGTGGCCAACATCATCACCCGGCGCATCCACCGCCGCTGGGTGGAGTGGACCAACCGCGCCATCCAGAGCCAGAACCAGGCCGACCGGCCCCGGCCCCTGATGATCACCATCGAGGAGGCCCACAAGTTCCTCAACCCGCGCACGGCGCGCCAGACGATCTTCGGCACGATCGCCCGCGAGCTGCGCAAGTACGGGGTGACGCTCCTAGTGGTCGATCAGCGCCCGTCCTCGATTGACCCGGAGGTGATGAGCCAGCTCGGCACGCGCGTCACCGCCCTGCTCAACGACGAGCGCGATATCGAGGCGGTGTTTACCGGCGTGAGCGGCAGCGCGGGCCTGCGGGCGGTGCTGGCGTCGCTCGACAGTAAGCAGCAGGCGCTGGTGCTCGGGCACGCCGTGCCGATGCCGGTGGTCGTCAAAACCCGGGCCTACGACACGGCCTTCTACGCTGCGATGGAGCGGCGTGGCCCGCGCCGTGGGGCGCCAGCCCCCGGCCTGGCCCGCCCGGCCCAGGAGGAGATTGACGAGTTGTTTCCCGATTGAACCCGCGCGGGCGAACCAGCGTGGTAGACGGTCGTGCGCATGGCGCACAACGCCGCGATAAACAAAGGTTGTTCTTGGGAGGGCGCAGCCCGCCCACACCCTCCCACGGGGAGAGAGGATGGGGAAACCCGCTTTCCCCCTGCCCCCTGCTTGGGGGCGCAGCCCGCCCACACCCTCCCACGGGGGGAGAGCAGGGGGAAACCCGGTTTTCCCCTGCCCCCTGCGTGAGGGCGCAGCCCGCCCACACCCTCCCACCGGGGGGAGAGAAGGGGGAAACCCGATTTCCCCCTCCCCCGGCGTGAAGGCGCAGCCCGCCCACACCCTCCCACGGGGAGACGAGGATGGGGAAACCCGGTGTCCCCCCTCCCCCGGCGTGAGGGCGCAGCCCGCCCACACCCTCCCACGGGGAGATGAGGATGGAGAAACCCGGTTTTCCCATCCCCGTGGTCATGCTAATCCCGCCGCCGCCGCGCGGTCGAGCATCCACACGACTGCTCCGTCCGGCGGGCGCACGATCTGTGCGGGGATCGTGTGGGGGTCGTACGGCGCCCGCAGGGCCGCGCGAACCGTGGGGGCCTTGTCGGCCCCCGCGACGAGGAAGAGCGCCAGGGCGGCGCGGTTCAACGCGGCGGGGCTGAGGGTCACCCGGGTGGGGGGCGGTTTCGGCGCGCCTTCGACCGGCAAGGCCCACACATCGGGCGGCGCGTCGAGTTGCGGAAAGCCCGGAAAGAGCGACGCCGTGTGCCCGTCGGGCCCCATGCCCAGCAGTGCGACGTCAATGCGCCCGCCGTGCAGCGTGAGCAGGGCCGCCACCTGCTGATGGTACACTTCGGCGGCGCGAGCGACGTCGTAGTAGGTTGCCACGGGGTACACTTGCAGCGAGGGGATGGGCACGTGGGCCAGCAGGGTCTCGCGCGCCAGGCGGTAGTTGCTGTCGGGACTGCTGAAGGGCACGAGGCGTTCATCGCACCAGATCAGGCTGACCCGCTCCCAGGGGACCCGGCTGCGCAGCGGCTCCGATGCCAGCAGACCGAACACGCCCGGCGCCAGCGACCCGCCGGATACGGCGAGCAA
>DAOTYR010000372.1:0-3581 GCA_034434655.1 Chloroflexaceae bacterium | reverse complement strand
GCGTTCCGGCGCCTCGAAGCGCCGCACCTGCGTATACGCCGCCCCAAGCAGCCGGTAGGTGGAGCTGGCGGTGATGCGCCAGGGGCCGTTGGGGGCGGCGCTCAACGGGATCTCGGCCTCCAGCGCCTCGCCATCGGTGGTGGCGCTGCCGTAGCTGTCCCCCAGTTCCAGATCGAAGATAACACTGATGGGCCGCGCCCCCAGGCCATACGACCAGGCGATCGTCGCGTAGAAGGGGCCAGGGCCGCTGATCGCCGTCAGTCGCGCCTGCCGCACCCGCGCCGGCAGCAGGGTAGTGACGGCCAGCCAGAGGCCGCCGGTCAGCAGCGCCATGCGCCAGAGCCATTGCTTGCCCATGATGCCGTGCATCCTCCAGGTTCCGGCGCAACCCGGAGGGTTGCGCCGACAGTCGGTTTCCGGGCGAGGCGGGGGCATAGGGAAGCCCGGTGTTCTCGGTATGCCGTGGGTCAATGGCGGCGAATGGTTTCCGGGTCGCTGATCAGCGCAGGGGCCTCGCGGTAGCGCCCCCGCAGATCGTTCAGGCGCACGGTGAACACATCGCGCAGATTGCGGAGCGAATCGCGCAGCGGGTTCACCCTGGTCTCGGCGCCATAGTGCCAGCGCACGGGCACCTCGGCGATGCGGTAGCCGCATTTGCGGGCCAGAAAGAGCACCTCGACATCGTAGGCGGTCACCGCGGCGCCACGCACCACCGGCGCATCTTCGCCGTAGATGCGCACGCGCCGGAACAGATCGCGGGCCGTCTCGCGGCGCATGGCCTTGAAGCCGCACTGCGTATCGTTGATGCCCCGCAGGGCCACCAGGCGAATGATCCAGTTGAAGATCCGGCCCATCACGTGGCGATACCAGGGCTCGCCTTCACGAGTTGCGCCGATCCCCTCGCGCGAGCCGATCACCACATCATAGCCGCTGGCGAAGAAGCCCTCGAACTTCACCCACTCCTCGATCGGCACGGCGAGATCGGCGTCGCACAGCAGCACATAGGCGCCGCCGGCCGCCAGCGCGCCCGCGCGCACGGCAAACCCCTTGCCGCGGTGCTCGCAGCGCAGCACCTGAACCTCCGGGCAACTCGCGGCCACGGCGGCGGTGCGGTCATCGCTGCCATCGTCAACCACGATCACCTCGCCGGCGAACGGCTGGTCCGCCAGATAGGCGCGTATCTGCTGGAGCGTGGCGGGGAGGCGGCGCTCCTCGTTGTAGGCCGGAATAACAATCGAAAGGTAGATGGGCGGATCAGCAGGTTCAAGCATGGGCGTAATGGCTGCAATTCGGCTATGGCGCCAGGCAAAGCGTCTCATCGGGTTGGAGGCGCCGGCGTTTACGCAGGAAGAGGGGCAGGGCGCGCAGCGCGGCCAGTTGGCCCCGCAGCCGGGCGCGGGCCGCCGGCTCGCGGATATGGCGTAGACTGTGGAGGGCGAAACGCGCCTGTGAGGCCAGCAGCGCCGGCCAGTAGCGCCGGGCGAGCGGTGCGGGCATGTTCTTGGCCCACACCAGGGCGAAATTGCGCCCGCAGTAGTAACTGGCCAGCGTTCCGCCGCCGGTGGCGCTGAGGCGATGGTAGACCACCGCCGTGGGAACGAAGATCGTCCGCATCCCCCGCCGTCGCGCCCGCAGGTTCAGGTCCACATCCTCACAGTACATGCCCAGATCCTCGTCGAACACCCTGCCGTCCTCCGCCAGGGCCTCCAGGGCCGCGCGGCGATAGGCCGCGGCGCCAGCGCAGGGGCCGAACACCTCCGTCACCGCATCGTACTGGCCCCGGTCGCGCTCCCACACCCCCCGACTGCCCGGCTCGCCGTCGGGCCGGTAAAAATCGCCGGCCGAGTGCAGATAATCGCGCCGGTCGAACAACAGCAGCTTGCTGGCGGCGAAGGCGTAGGCCGGGAAGCGTTCCAGAGCGCCGATCAACCGTTCGAGCCAGGCCAGATGGGCCTCGGTATCGTTGTTCAGCAAGGCGACGAAGGGCCGTCGCGTGGCGGCGATGCCCGCGTTCACCGCGGCGGCCAGGCCCCGGTTACGCGGCAGGGCCACGACCTGGACCTCGGGGTAGCGCGCGGCCAGCAGGGCGAGCGAGTCATCGGTGCTGGCGTCGTCCACCACGGTTACGAGCGCATCGCGGCGCGTCTGTGCCCGCAGCGCATCGAGGCAGGTGGGCAACAGCGCTGCTCCATTGTAATTCGGAACAATTACATCAATCATACCGCAGCCAGCGTGGCGAGGTAGGCGGCGACGGCCTCCTCCCAGGGGCGCAGGGTAAGCCCGATCGCCGCCCCGGCGTGGTTCGCAAGGGGTGTGTAGGGTGGCGGCGTGCTATCGCGGGGAAAATCGGCCAGTTTGATCGGCGTCACCGGGGTGCTCAGGCCGGCCAGGCGCAGGACCGTCCGGGCCAGTTCGTAGCGCGAGCAGGCCCCGGCGTTGACCAGGTGGTAGGTGCCGAAAAAATCCGTCGCGATAAGCGTGGCCACCGCCTCGGCCACATCCGGGGCATAGGTCGGGCTACCTACCTCATCATCCACCATGCGCAGCCCGGTGGCGGGGCGATCCGCGGCCAGCCGCAGCACGGTGCGCACGAAATTACGCTCCCCGCCAAAGAGCCAGGCCACGCGCACAATATAGAAACTGTCCAGCAACTCCCGCACCGCCTGCTCGCCGGCCCACTTGGAGCGCCCGTAGGCATTGATCGGTCGGGGCGCATCGTACTCGGTGTAGGGGCGCCCGGCATCGCCGGGGAAGACTTCATTGGTGCTGATGTAGACCAGGGGCGCACGCAGCCGGCGGCAGGCCAGGGCGACGTAGCGCGTGCCTAGCCCATTCACCCGGTAGGCCAGATCGGGGTCGCGGGCGCAGCCATCCACATTGGTATACGCGGCAGCGTGGATAACCAGATCAGCGCCGGTGGCGACGATCTGTTCAACGGTGGTAGGTGAACTCAGTTCGAGAAGATCGTGACCAAGAGGAACCAGTTCATAGCCCGGAGCCAGGGCAGCGCACAGGGCGCGTCCCAGTTGCCCGCGGGCGCCGGTGATGGCGATCCGCACGTCCGTTACTCCTCGCTTGGCTGGCGCCGCGGCGCACGCGCCGGGCGGGTCTCAGGGTGGAACAGTAGCAGAAGAGCGGGGAAGCGTCAACCCGGAGCGGGCCGGGGTATGGGGAAACCCGGTTTCCCCGTACCCCGGCTCCAGGAAAGGTTCTTCCTGAGAGGGCGCAGCCCTCCCAAACCCTCCCGCGGGTGGGGGAATGGGGAAACCGGGTTTCCCCATTCCCCTGGGGGGCGGGGGCGTGGGGAAACCCGGTTTCCCCATTCCCCTCTTCAAGAGCCTATGTTCACGTTAGGCGCCTGGCGCTACCTGGAGGCGGCGCGGGTGCGGATGGGCGGCGCGGATGGCCCGTTCGCGGCACACACTCCCCTTGCGTCGCGGACGCCGTCCGCGACGGAGGAAGGAGCGACCAGTGAGGCCGGCGCGGCGGGTGAAGACACCGTAACCGGCGCGGAACAGCTTTTTACCGTTTCTAACCAGCGAAGGATGTACCCTTCATAACGTGGGAAACGAGCGGCGGCA
>DAOTYR010000371.1:0-7506 GCA_034434655.1 Chloroflexaceae bacterium | reverse complement strand
GAACTCGATGATGCCTACAGCACCGGCTCAAGTCTGATGCCGCAGAAAAAGAATCCTGATAGCATGGAACTCCTGCGCGGCAAGAGCGGGCGCCTGCTGGGCAACCTGGTGAGCCTGCTGACTGTGCTCAAGGGTCTGCCCCTGACCTACAATAAGGATATGCAGGAGGACAAGGAACCCTTCTTCGACAGCTTCGACACGCTCGACCTGGGCTTGCAGGTGGCTGCGGCGGCCCTGGCGACGCTGGCGGTCCGGCCCGAGCGTATGGCCGCTGCCCTCGACGACGCCATGCTGGCCACCGATCTGGCCGATGAGCTGGTGCGGCGCGGCGTCCCCTTCCGCGAGGCCCACGGCAACGTGGGCCGTCTGGTGCGCCGCGCGCTGGAGTTGCGCGTGCCCCTGCGCGAACTGCCCCTGGCGGAATACCAGGCCGTGCAGCCCGACCTGGACGCGGAGATCTACGCGGTCTTCGACTTCGCCCGCAGCGTGGCGGGCAAGTCCAGCCTGGGAGGGACCGCTCCCGAACGGGTGCGCGAGCAGTGCGCTCGCTGGCGCGAGACGCTTGAGGGCGCCGGGGAGGCCTAGTCCTTCGGGGAGGGTCTGGGAGCGCGCAGCCTTCCCAAACCCTCCTGCGGTCAGGGGTGTGGGGAAACCCGGTTTCCCCGTAAGTGCTCACATGTCTGCTGGGAGCGCGGGCATCTTGCCCGCGGAGAAGCGACGGGGGCGAAACGCCCTCGCTCGCAGGCGCGTGGGTTACCCCAGGTGTCAACAGTTACGGGAAACCCGGTTGAGGGCCAGGCCCTCTCGCGGGCGGGGGCATGGGGAAACCCGGTTTCCCCACACCCCCTCTCCGAAGGGCTATGTTTAGGTGTGCGCATGTCGCATCCAGAGCACATACGAGCTGAACAGCCATGACCAGTCCGCTCTATTCTCCGCCGGTCATCCTGCCGCGACTCAACGTCCGGCCCGATGCGGCGGCGCGCATCCGTCGTGCCCGCGTAGGCGACGTGCCGCGTCTCTACGAGATGATCAACTACTACGCGGCGCGTGGCGATATGCTGCCCAAAACGCTGGACCAGCTCTACAACCGGGTGCGCACCTTCAACGTGGCCGAGGCCGATGGCGAGGTGGTGGGTTGCGCGGCCCTGCACGTCACCTGGGCCGACCTGGCCGAGGTCGTGAGCCTGGCCGTGCATCCCGACTTCCAGGGACGGGGGCTGGGGCGCCGGCTGGTCGAGCCGCTCTTCGATGAGGCGCGTGAGCTGGGCATCCCTACCCTCTTCACCCTTACCCTGCAGGTCGGTTTTTTCAGCCGTCTCGGCTTCCGCGAGGTGCCCAAACTGCGCCTGCCCCACAAAATCTGGCAGGATTGCGCCACCTGTTTCAAGCAGGACCGCTGCGATGAGATTGCCATGGTGAAGCAACTGGCGTTGTGAGGGTGCGTGCGCGGCACATTGTTTCCTCATCAGTCGTCCATGCGGCTCGCGCCGCACACGAACAGCACGAAAACAGGTTGTTCCTGGGAGGGCTGCGCCCTCCCAAACCCTCCCGCGGGCGGGGGTATGGGGCAACCCGGTTTCCCCGTATCCCTGCGCGCGGGCGGCGCCCGCACCTTCCCGGGGGGCGGGGGTGTGGGGGAACCTGGTTCCCCCATTTTCATGTTAGCGGAACGCTGGCGGGCCGATCTGCTCGACGCAGCGGCCATCGGGCGGAACGGCGGGGTTGTCGAGGAAGGCGCGGATCAATCTGGCGGGGCAGGCGCCCCGGCCCACCACGGTATGCCCCGTGTCGCGCAGGGTGAAACCATAGGCGCGGCTCAGACCCTCGGCGGCGCGTTCGCGCCACGCCGGGGGCGTGATCGGGTCGTAGGCCCCCGCTAGCAGCAACGCGGGGGTATCCGAAACAACCGGCGCCCGCCAGCGCGGGTCGGGGAGCGCGGCGCCGAAGCGCGCGCACAGGTTCTCGGCTTCACCCGACAGCTCCAGCAGTTCCTGGTAAAAGCCTGCCACGCGCTCCTGGCCTGTCAGCGCCGCCTCGCGCCAGCCGGCAGGGAGCGTCCCCAGATCTTCGGCGCACTGGATGGCGTAGTAGAGCGCCTGCGATTGCCCGGCCCCCACGCCGCGCCGCGCCGCCACCAGCGCCCGTAATGGCTCGACGTTGCCGCGCTCCAGGGCCACAATCGCCGCCGGGAGGCGGGGGATGCTTTGCCAGGCGTACAACTGACGAAACATGATCCGCACCAGTTGATTGCCCGTCAGCGCGCCCGGCCCGTCGCCAGGGTTCGCCGGTAGCGGATTGGCGTTCAGGGCCGCCACCAGGCGCCAGAAACGCGCCTCCAGGTCGGGATAGGCCGCGGCGCAGCCCGGCTGCGCGGCGCAATCGGCGAAGAGCGTTCCCAGGGCGCGGTTCAGGTTGGCCGGCATGGCGGCGTACAGGCTCTCCTGAGGGGGATAGGGCGAGTCGAGGATCGCGCTGCGCGCCCCGCCTGGGTCGTCGCGCAGCATTGCCAGGGCCAGGCGCGTGCCGTAGGAGATGCCGAAGATGTTCCACTGCGCGTAGCCGAGGGCCAGCCGCAGGTCGCGCAGGTCGGCGGCCGCGGCGGCAGTGGTGAAGGCCCGCAGCGGCGTGCCGGCGGCGGCGATGCGTTCGCGGCAGGCCAGCAGGGCCGCCGCCTCCCCCTGGGCGTAGGCGCGCCCGGCCAGGCCCTGCCTGCGCGCCTCGGCGGCAAAGGCGCCCATCTCCGGGCAGCGCAGATCGGGCCAGCTTGCCCCCGTCCCGCGCTGGTCCACGACGATCAAGTCGCGCCCCGCAACGAAGGGCTGCCAGGCCCGCCACAGGGCCGGCGCGCCTGCCAGGGCCGGGCTGCCCGGCCCGCCGGACAGGTAGACGATCGGGTCGGGGGCCGGGCGCGGGTCGCGGAAGATGGCGAAGGCCAGCGCCGCGCTGCGCGCCGCCGCCTGGTCGCGCTCCAGGGGCACGATCAATGTGCCGCAATCCACCCGCGCTCGCGAAGGGACGGTGAAGGGACAGGCGCCCCAGGCGACCTGCGGCAACGCCTGGCCGCCGGCGCCGGCGCGCGCCTCGCGGCCCAGCAACCCCAGGCGCACCTCCGGCCCGCGGGGGGTGGCGTGGATCTCGAAGCGCGCGCGCTCGAACCACTGCACGGTGTAGATCTGCCCGTCGGCGAGGCGCTCTTCCCGCGGGGCGCTCAGCGGCAGCCCGAACAGGGCCGCATTCTCGGCCTCGCTCCAGCCGGGGCGCCCGTCGAGCTCCAGGCCCCGCGCGCGCCAGGCCGACAGGATTGGCTCGCACACGCCGTAGCCGCTTTCGCTGAAGAACCGGCAGCCCAGGGCCACTCCGGGCGAAGGGGTAGCGGAGATCTCCTCGCCCCTGGCGGCGAGCGCCTCCGCGCCGAGCGGGCCGGGGCGCACGTCGAGGGGGGGCCGCTGGTCGGGGCGCCATTCGAGACGCGCCCGCTCGAACCACTGCACGCGCATGCCGTCTGCGCCCTCGAGCAGCGGGGAGATCGGAAAACCGAGGACCGGCAACCCGCCGGTTTGCTCCCAGAACTCCGCGATGCGCCCGGCGATGCAATGACCGGTCTCGGCGAAGCAGCGCGTCCCGCCGGCCTGGGCCGCCGCTGGCGCCGCTGGCATCGCCATCGCGCTGAGGAGGCCCAGGAGCAGAGCGATTACCCGTCGCTGGATCATGGTCCTGCCTGCTGCTCCGCTTGCCGCGCTACGGTCCAGTGCCGGGTGTGGGGGTCATAGCGCCAGATCGCCCGGCGGAGCGGCGCGGTTCCCGAAGCGTTGACTTGCAGCGTGTAGTTGAATGATACCAGGTCAACGCTCAACTCGCCATTGGCGAAGCGCAGCTTGCGCGCCCGTTCGCTCGCCGTGGCGCCCCCGGCGGTGAGATCGATGATCTCGACGGGCGGACCGGCGGCGTGGCCCCGCGCGTCGAGGGGAACGCCGACGATCGCCGGTCGCCGCGCCAGACCCGCCAGCAACAGGTAGCGCCTATCCGCCCGCACGACCGTCACACCCATGGCGTCCAGGCCGTCCACGGGAGTGGCGCGGATCTGGCCATCGGTGCTCAGGGCGACCACGCCACCGCGCTCGACGCTCGGGGTTGAACCGATGACCGTCCCGGCGAAGAGCAGGCCCAGGTCGCAGGCATAACTCAGACCCAGCACGCCGAACGGATTGCGCTCGCTGGCCGCCCCGGGCAGGGTGGCGAAGGGGCGCATCACCCCCGTGCGCCCATCCACGCGCCAGAGGGTCGTCGCCCCCGACGGGGGATTGTCGGCCAGCGATTGGCGTGGGGTGGGCGCGAGGTAGATGTTGCCGGCCTCGTCGAAGGTCATGGCCCCCATGAAGCCGCCGTCGTCCCAACTCTGGTGCTGATAGCTGCGTCCGCTGCCATCGAGGCTGACAAGCGCCAATCCCCGCATGGGCCGGTCGGTGGCCAGCGCTAGCGGGCCGGGCAGACTGGCGGTAAGCTCCTGCACGAAGGGAGGCTGCCGCGCGCAGGCGCCGGTCGCGGCGAGCGCGGCGGGCGCCGGGTTGGCCCCCGCCGCCTGCCGCATGTACAGCAGGGCCAGACATGCCACGATCAGGCCGATGCCGATGCCGGTGTGACCGATGCCGAATGCGCGCCGCGGGCGCTTAGCGGGCGAACGTCGTTTGAAGGCCGCCACGGCGTAACCTCCTCCCCTGGGATGGCTGCGCTCTCCCACACCCTCCCGTGGGCGGGGGGTGTGGGGCAACCCGGTTTCCCCACGCCCCTGCCCAGGGCCGGAGAGCGGGGCCTGAGCAAGGCCGCTTTCCCCGTACCCTGCCGGTCCTGTGCGCGATGTGATCTCCATCCCCGCGCCGCACGGCCAGACCCGCGGCCTGAGCGCGCCGCCCTCCAGGGCGGTGTCGGCCCAGCAGCGTTGCCGCTCGGCGTTGCTGATACGCGGCACGAACCAGACCACCGCGCCGCCGTCCAGTGACTCCCCGTTGATGAACCGCTCCGGCCCTTGCCGGGCATCCAGCGCGCAACACGAGCCGATGCTCGGCAGGTCGCCCTGGCCCTCGCCCGGAGCGGGCCGGGTCCAGTAGACATAGGCATGTTCCGCTTCGTCCCAGAGTGGCGCCAGAGCGAGCAGGCCATCGGCCGTGCGCGCCTGGAGGACGTGAGGCGCGCCGGGCCGCCAGATGGTCTGCCCCTCCTGGGTGAGCCGCGCGCCGTTCTGGTCGCTCAGATCGGCGCCGGGGGGCAGTTCCAGGCGCAGCACAGGGTGGTAGATCCCCTCTACGCCGCAGCCGCGCCCTTCGTTGATGGCCAGGAAGCGTATGGTTCCATCGGGGCCGAAGTGGGCGCGGGTGACGTACTGGTAGTTGCAGGGTTGCGGCCAGTGGGGGCTGCGGAAGGTGAGTTCCAGGGTAAAGCCGCCGCCAGGAGCCTCGGCGATCTGCGGCGGGGCGTAGGGGATGACCGCCGCCGCCGAGAACACCGGGCAGCCAATCGCGTCGGAGAAGCCGACCCGCTCGTCGTCGCGCCCGGCGTAGCCCACGTGCCAGTCCACCACCTTGGCCGACACGAGCACGGGCCGTCCCTGGAAGCGCAGGTCGCGCAGTTCCAGGCCGTCCGAACTGGTCAGCAGGTAGCTCAGGCGCCAGCCAGCCCGTTCCAGGACGACGGGCGTCTCGCACAGGGAGGCCAGGGCGGCGTCCTGAAGGGTTGCCTCGCTCCAGACCCGTCGCCCGCTCACGCCCTGGTCGGTCCACGCCGCCCCGACGAGCCGAAACTCGCTCAGATCCACAATCGTCCAGAGGGCGCTGTTGCCCCAGCGGAAGACTGGCGCGACGCAGAGGTGCCGGCTGCGCTCGCAACTGGTGGTTTCGAGGGCCGTTTTGGTGGCGCTCATCGTTGCCATTGCCGCGTCAGGGGTCAGGCCCTCAAAGGCGGCGGCGACCTGCGGGTCGGCCAGGGCGATCTGCACGGCGAGATCGGCCAGATCGGCGGGGATTTCCGGCTGGGCATCGGCCAGCGCGTCCACACCGAGCACCGTGCCGTCGGCGGCGACCAGCGCGGTGACGGTGGTATTGGTGGGGTACACGTAGATCTGGACGCGCGCGCAACGTTGAGAGGCGCAGGCGCGTTCCAGCGAGGGCGGAACATCGCCGGCGCTGGCCTGACCAAGGGCCATAACCTCGGCGCGCAGCGGCCGCCCATCGGGCGCGCGCGTGGCGGCCCGCACGCGAGGGTCGGCGACGGCGGCCGCCTGGGCCGCGGTGAGCCAGTCGTCGCTGGTATGCGCTGCCAGTAAAATGTATGGTGGCGCGGTTAGCGCGGCCTCCAGGCGCGCCTTGCGCGCCGCGACCGCGGGCAGTTCCGGAGCCGATCCGCCGGCAAGCACCACCGGCGCGCCCCGGGCGGGCGCCGCCGGAGTGGCGGGGCGCGCCGCGCAGGCCCCCAGGCAGCCGAGTGCGAGCAGAATGACGATGAGACGGACGAACTGGTGCATAGGTCTCTGGGTGGGAACGGTTGCGCTGGCGGCGCTGCTGGTCATCGGCTATCTGGCGGCGAAAGGTCCGGCGCGCCCCGTTGATGTCACGGCGGCGCGGGTGGCGCTGGGCCAGCGGCTGCTGGCCGAGCCACGCCTGTCGGCGGATGGGCGGCGCAGTTGCTTCTCCTGTCACCGGCCCGAGCGCGGTTTCACCGACGGGTGCGCTGTGGCCACGCCCGGCGGTCTCAATACCCCGCCGCTGTGGGGATTGGGCGAGCGCCGGGTCTTCGGCTGGTTCTCGCCGGAGGTGCGTAGTCTGGAAGCGATGGCCTTGCGTCCCCTGGCTGATCCCGCCGAGATGGGACCGCGCGCCGAAGCGACCCTGGCCCGGCTGCGCGCCGACGCGGACCTGCTGGCCGCCTATCGCGCCGCCTTCCCCGGGGCCGCGGAGGCGATCACCTGGGAGCAGACCGGCGCGGCGCTGGCTGCCGCCCTGCGGGCGATCGAGCCGCCCCCGGGCGCCTACGCGCGCTACCTGGCCGGTGAGCGGGCGGCCCTGAGCGCGGCCGCCCTGCGCGGGCAGGCGCTCTTCGTCGAAGTAGGCTGCGCCGTCTGCCACCGGCCCCCGGGCTTCAGCAGCGACAGCTTCCACAACATCGGCCTCCCGGCGGACCCGGCGCGCAATGGCGGGCGGGCGCGGGTGCCGGGGCTGCGGGGCGCGCGCCACACGGCGCCGTACTTCCACGACGGCAGCGCGGCGACCCTGGAGGACGTCGTGCGCCACTACGCGCGCGGCGGCGGGCCCGGCGCCAGCCCGGCGATCACGCCACTGAACCTGACCGACGCCGACGTGCGCGATCTGGTGGCCTTCCTGGAAAGTCTGTGAAGCACGGGTGTGCAACCCTGCGGGCGGCGGCCACAAGGTATACCGTCGGATCGGCCAGAAGGATACGCCGGAGGCTGCATGAATGGTCGCAAACGGGCATGTGCGTCGCTCGAGCGCCGAAAGT